>JAACDH010000653.1 GCA_009936995.1 Rhodobacterales bacterium | reverse complement strand
GAAGCGTCATTCCACGCTGAAACCGGCGAGGTGCAGCTAGGGGCGTTGCGGGTGCCACCGAAGTTTCACACCGTCTTGCGGCCAGTGGTGCCACATTTGCCGATACCCCGCCAAGCCACGGACTCTGCCTTGGGCGCTGCGGTGCTCGCCACCCCAAAACCCATAGCTGGGCCTTGTGCGCCTTCTGATTTCCTGCCGGGGGAGTGGTCCGGCTGAGTTGGGCGCGGTCAATGCCTTGCTTCCGCCTGAGCCGCACAGCAAACGCTGCGTTGGTGTGCCGACGTGCGCTTACGTCTGACGACGCCACGCCCCCAACCAACCAACCACACGACGGAGCAAACTGCGCTTCCGGGAGGCAGGCCCAACGGCCCGCGGTGGCGCCGCCGGCGCCTAAGCCCCGAACGCCAACCCGAAACGACGGAAAGCCTGTATGCTGATATCGGAGATACTCTGATACTTCTTATCCTCTTGTCGCCTGGGATTCGAGATGTGTAGCTGTGGATGGAAGATCCAAAGCCACAATAATGGTAGTCTGGGATGAAGCTGTGGAGGGATGATGCGCACGATTGGAATCGGACTAGTGGACCGCGGATACGGTTTCCAGCGCCGGACCCAGGGTCCGCTCAATCTCCGACGTCGTGATGGGGGCCGCATCGCTCTGCGGCTGGCCGCCTTCGTCCAGCTACTGGGCTGGCAAAGGCACGAAGAACGACCTGCCAGTGCTGTCAATCACAGGCACAAGAGATCGCACCGTTCCACCAGGCGACTGGGAGGACGCTTCCTTTACGGAAACGACGGATGGGGCCCGAGCTGAGTGCAGGAGCGTCGGCGGCGCCATCGGCATTCGAGCGAGGTCGGAGCGGCATGCCGTGGCTGCGCTCCATTCGTGCGCTCCTCGGGGGCGTGGCACGTCTGAAGCGGGGAGCGCGACGCTGAGGCGTCTTCGAGGGGCCTCGTCGACACAGAGGCCAATACAAGCGGGGTACACGCCCGCAGATCAGCCGCCCGCCGGCTCGCTGAGCTCCAGTCCCACTTCCACCTCCATGGTGTAGCAGGTGGGCGGACACTCCGCTCCGTTGGGCGAAAACTCGTTCCAGCTGAAGGTTCCGCTTCCAGAGGCGCTCTCCGCGTCACTGACGGAGACGGTGTACAGATACATCGCATCCGAAGGCAGGTCGGCGGCATCGTCGAGCTCGATGGTCACAATGTTACCGTCACAGCTCGCATCACCTTCTCCCGTGGCGCAGTTAAAGGTGTATTCCCGCATCTCCGAAGAATCGCCCGATACGATCCCAAGAGAGCCATAGGCACCGGTGGCCGCTTCTCCGAATGAGTCGGTCACCACCATCGAAAAGCCACTGATGCAACCGACTTCGGTGCAGAACGTCGCCGTGTCTTTTCCTTCGGTTCCACAGCCCATCAAAGAGGCCAACCCGGCAACAACTCTCGTGATCTTCATGCGTCCTCCACAGCGTACCGCTCGTCGATGTCCGTGTTCGCAGAGGCAAGGGTAGCGCCGAGCGCCGTCGGTGTCACCACCCCTCCTTGCCCAGCGGGGTCATGGTGCCTCGGTCGCGGCTTGGGTCTCAGGTCCGACCGAAACCTCCGAAGGCGACAAAGAGACCGGCGACGGTGGGGCGTCGTCTGTCGAAGCGTCCGCAGGGGAAGTCTCCCTGGCGGGCGTGGAGTGCGCTGCTTTGGCGGGTCATCGGAGTGGTTGGCGTTGGGTGTCCGAAGTGCGGTCATGCAATGCAGCCGCGAGGCGGCGGGGTGCTGCCTCCGGCGACGATTCGAGTGCTGGCCGGTCATGCCGCGGAAGTCCTGACCGGGTGACCTGCTGGAGGACATCCCGGCGTGGGGTCGTGGCTGAATGACAGACCAGTCGGTGCTTGTCTTCAAGCTGGGAAGCGCTGGTGGCTTCGGTCAGCTCAACCCCAGTCATCCTCTATTCGGAAGACCACCACATTCCCGATGCGCTTCGCGAGCAGATCTGCGTTGCATTCATCGTTCACCCATTCATCTTCGTCGGCATCGTAAGAGCCCACGGAGTGCGGGGCCCACTGGGAGCTCGTCTGCACCAGCTCATCGGCCTCGGGCAGCGAGACCTCAACGCCATGGGCTTCGCAGATGCCCTGAATGCCATCGAGTGTACGTTGGATTCGCTCCGGATCGGTGGTGAGAAAACCCAGCTTGGACTGCAGCCGCAGCGCGGCAGCGTAGGCGTCCGGCTCTTCGCCGGCGAGGTCGGCCGCCGACACTTGCAGGCAGTCCATCATGGCGAGGTCGTCTTCGCTCTCACCCTGCGGGACCATGAGGATTTCGACGCGGGCATCGAAGTCGCACACGCACATCACCATTGTGTGGCTGGGGCTGTCCTCCCAGTCTTCATCTTGTTCGGGAAGGTCGATCTCAACCGCTTCAAGACACTCCTCAAGCAGCTCTTGCTGTGCTTCCGCGTCGTCGGGAGACGATCCGCTGAAGCCTTCAATGGATTCCCAAAAGTCATCGATGTCCATGTCATTCTCCGGATGTGGGTAGATGGTGGATGGCCCGCTGCAACGGAACAAGTCGGGGCCCATTGCGCAATGAATGGAGGATAAGAAGCATCTGGCACCTCCCGATCCAGTATAGCCCTGT
>JAACDH010000113.1 GCA_009936995.1 Rhodobacterales bacterium | reverse complement strand
GTGATAGTGTGAATCACCCGCAGTCCGTCTATCAGATGAACACGGGCTCGATCCTAGCAGGGAAACCAAGCCTAGGAAGTTGGGCTGCCTATGGACTGGGAACAGAGAACCAGAACATGCCGTCCTTTGTGGTGATGCCAGATCCTGGCGGTGGCCTCAAGGGCGGACCCGCTGCCTGGAGCAGTGGCTTTCTACCGGCGAGTTATCAAGGAACCACCATGCGCGCCGGAGCCTCGCCCATCTTGAATCTCAGACCGCCCAAGGGCGTGTCCGATGCTCGACAACGCGAGATTCTCCAACTCGCGAGCACCCTCAACACACAGCATCTCAAAGAGCGTGATTTCGACGATGAATTAGCCGCGCGGGTACGCTCCTACGAACTGGCGTTTCGCATGCAATCCGCTGCCCCGCAGATCGTCGACATCTCGCGCGAGTCGAAGACCACGCTGAACCTCTACGGAATCGACCAGGCACACACGCGCGAATTTGGCACCCGCTGTTTGATGGCCCGGCGAATGATTGAGACCGGCGTGCGTTTCGTCCAACTATACAGCGGGGACACCAACGGCTGGGACGCTCACAACAACGTCGTCGAGAATCACTCACGCTACTGCGCCGCCACAGACAAACCCGTGGCCGGCCTTCTGCGCGATCTCAAATCGCGAGGTCTGTTAGAAGACACGCTCGTTATCTGGGGCGGCGAGTTTGGCAGGATGCCCATGAGCGAGAAAGGGAAAGGACGCGATCACAATCCTTGGGGCTACAGCGTCGTCCTCGCGGGCGCCGGTGTCCGAGGCGGCATGGCCTACGGAGCCACGGATCCGATCGGGTTGCGAGCCGCCAAAGACAAGGTACACATCCATGATCTGCATGCCACCATCTTGCATTTGTTAGGTCTGGACCACGAGAAACTCACCTTCCGGCATCACGGCCGTGACGAGAGACTCACGGATGTCGCGGGCAATGTTATCACGCCAATCCTCGCATGAATGCCGTCGGCCGATTCCTCCTGGTCTTGTTACCGGCCCTCACGCTGGCCCAAGGCGAGGATCCCATCACCGAGAAAGATCGCGCGCATTGGGCCTTTCGACCGCCAATCCGTGTGGTTCCGCCGGAGGTAACCAGCCCGGCAAGCGATCTGCAAACGATCGACCGCTTCCTTCTCGCCCGCATGGAGCAAGAGGGCCTAGCCTTTGCACCCGAGGCAGACAAGCGCACGCTGATCCGGCGCGTCACCTTCGGACTCACCGGACTGCCTCCTCAGCCGCGAGACGTGGAGGCTTTCTTGCAGGATCACTCCCCGGAAGCCTATCTGAAAGTGGTCAATCGATTGCTCGATTCCTCTGCCTATGGCGAATACTGGGCCCAACATTGGCTCGATGTGGCGCGCTTTGCCGAGAGTGACGGCTTTGAGCATGACTTGGTGAGGAAAGACGCCTGGCGTTACCGCGACTGGGTGATCGAGGCGCTCAATGCCGACCTGCCGTACGATCGCTTCGTACAACTTCAGTTGGCTGCCGATGAGATCGCTCCAGGCGATCAAGCCGCCCAAAGAGCAACCGGTTATCTGCTCGCAGGTCCCGACATGCCTGACATCAATCTACTCGAGGAGCGACGGCACAGTTTTCTCAACAGCATGACAGCCACGGTCGGGCAAACGTTCCTCGCACTCACGCTCGGCTGCGCTCAGTGCCATGATCATCGAACAGATCCGGTCAGCATTGACGATTTCTATCGTCTTCGAGCCGTGTTTACCAACACGACCTCCGGCATGAAGCCTAACAAACAGCTTGGTCACTTCGTCAAAGAAAGCGGCTCAAGCGTACCGACTAGCTTTGTCATGGCACGAGGCGATTTCCGCAGTCCCGACCGTGCGGTTGAGCCCGCCTTTCTGCGCGTGCTCAATCCGGAACGCGCCAGGATCTCCCCGCCGCCAGCAGAGGCCCACTCATCGATGCGCCGGGCAGCCTTCGCGCGTTGGCTCACCCGGCCCGACCACCCATTGACCGGACGCGTCATGGTCAATCGACTCTGGCAACAGTATTTCGGGCGAGGACTCGTCACTTCGGCGGGTGACTTTGGCCACACGGGAGAGGAGCCATCTCATCCGCAATTGTTAGACTGGCTTGCCACCGAGTTCCCCAATCAAGGCTGGAGTCTCAAGGCTCTGCACCGCGTCTTGGTGACCTCTCGAGCCTACCGCCAAGCAAGCCGTGGCGAAACGCAAGCCTGGAAGCAAGCGCTTGAGCGCGACCCGCCGAACACCCTGCTATCGCGCATGCCTCGCAAGCGGCTGGAAGGTGAGGCCATCCGAGACACCTTCCTCGCCATCTCGGGGCTCCTCAACCGCAAGGCCGGCGGCCCTAGCATTCGGCCACCGTTGCCGGTGGAGATCACGTCGACCATGCTGAAGAACCAATGGAAAGTGACTGAGGATGAGAACGACCATCGCCGCCGCAGCATCTACCTCTTTGCCCGGCGGAACCTGCGCTTCCCAATGTTTGACGTGTTTGACAGACCGGACAGCAACATCAGTTGTTCCCGCCGCGATCAGTCAACCACAGCACCACAGTCACTCACCCTACTCAATTCAGAATTCTCTTCACGCGTCGCCACGGCACTCGCCAAGAGAGTCCGCGCAGACGCACCCAGCCCAGACGAACGTATCCAACGAGTCTACGCATTGATTTTCGCTCGAAACCCCAGCCCGACAGAGCACGCCCTTGGATTGAGATTCCTTCAAGAGACCAATGACGGGCTCGACCACTATTGCCTAGCATTACTCAACACGAACGAAGCGATCTACATCGATTAGACCTTCGCTCACATTCTCCCCCCTCCGATTACAAACCTCAGTGAAACGAAAAAAATAACATAGGTAAGTTAAACCTCAAATTGCGGGTTCTTTCGGAGTGCGGCAGCCCTCTGCC
>JAACDH010000652.1 GCA_009936995.1 Rhodobacterales bacterium | reverse complement strand
TGCGGGACGGGGGTACCGAGGCGGTCTTCAGTTCAACAACAGTCGCTAAGTCTTCCCTTTGAGGCACGGGAACGACCTATTTGCCGTTGTAACCGCGCAAGCGGAAGCGGTCATTGGGATCTTTTAGCTTTTTCACTAGCCGGTCTGGCTTTGGCCAACGAACTTCAGTCACTAGTCCAGTCTTTTCCATTCCTTTGATCACGCTTGCGGAGATATCAATTTGGCCCTTCATTACGCCGTGTCGAGCCGCTGTCGGATCAACGTGATGCAGGTTGTGCCATGACTCACCCAGTGAGGGGATTGCCAGCCAGGCCACGTTGCTGGAAAGATCACGGGAGGTAAATGGTCGATTTCCAAACACGTGGCAAATGCTGTTGATTGACCATGTCACGTGATGCACGAAGGCCACCCGGACTACACCAGCCCAGAAGAAGGCTGTGAGGGCGCCCATCCAAGACCAGGTAATTAGCCCGCCGAGGATTCCTGGAATGAGCAAACTTGCAATGACAAAGATGAAGAAGTGCTTGGACATCCACGTGAGGTCTTTGTCTTTGGCAATATCCGGTGCGTATTTTTCGATCCCGGTGTTGTCACTTTCAAAGAGCCAACCGACGTGGGCGAAGAGTAAACCTTTTGCAATTGCTTTCTTGGAAGTGCCAAAGCGCCATGGTGAATGGGGATCGCCCACTTCATCGGAGAATTTATGATGCTTCCTGTGGTCGGCCACCCACTGGTCGAGTGAGCCTTCAATTGCCAACGAACCACAGACTGCCAGCATGATTTTGACGCCACGATTAGCTTTGAATGAGCCGTGCGTGAAAAAGCGGTGATAGCCAACGGTGATTCCGCCGGCGGTCAGGACCCACAATCCGAGTGCCAACCCAATGTCAAGCCAACTGACCCAGCCTCCCCAGATAACTGGGATGGTAACCGCAACCGCGAGTAGGGGGACAACTAAAAATGCACCGATGGTGATGCGCATGGGCAGACCAAGATAGACAAGTTCTTCGGCACTTTCATCGACCACGGGATCAAGATCAACCTTTTCTTGGTTCATGACACTCATGGGCTCTCCCTACTTCGTGCTGCCGGATTCATAGATAATTGGAAAACTTACGGAAGCGTAACCTACGGTAGCGTAACTTGCAACCGGTGGTGCGAACTGATGTGGATATCAGGCTTATGCAATGGCCTACCACCCCACGCCTTAGGCTGTGTGTCGCACGATCCCGGGTCGTCTAGCGGCAGGACAGCGGACTTTGAATCCGTCAACGGAGGTTCGATCCCTCCCCCGGGAGCAAGTGTTTTGTGAGGTAAATGAAACTGCGTAAGCGTTTCTGGCGTTTCACACCTCTGAAAGTGTCTCACGGTGTTGCACCCGTTCTCAGGTTTCACGGGGCGGGCACAGGGCGAGATTCCCCACGAATGGCCCGAACGCAAGGGCTGTGGCGGTTAGTCGAGGGCTTCGGATGCCGGAATGCGCGCGTTGAACAGCAACACTCCACCGGCTCCGGCGAGTGCCGACACAAGGTTCTTCGCCCACAGGTGTTCGAAGACGAGCACCGCGGCGGAGTTGCCGGGCTCGAGCATGTCCGCGACGTCCTGGAAATCGTCGTTGTCGACGTAATCGCCGTCGGGAACCACGGTCAGTTCTGCCCATCCGCCTTCTTCCATGTCGGCGGCCTCGAGGGTGACGACATCGCCGTCGACGGTCTTCGCGACGAACTCCAGATCCAGGATTGCTATTTGACCGCTGTCGACCAGGTTAGCGAGCTCGGGGAGGATCTCGCCGCTGAACTGATTCCCAGGAAAGCCCAGAACGAGTACCTCGATGGGACCGGTTGACATGTGTGCTCCTTTGATTTTTGTGATGTGACTACGGACATTCACTTGCTTGACCGAACGCATCGTCCAGGTCGTCTTTTCGCTCACCGAGGAGATCGCCGAGTCCGGCGAGGAAGTCTCGGGTCAGAGCCAACGTCGTTCCCCCGGTGATGGCCGCTTGGGCTGCTTCGAGTCCCTTGTCGACGTTGGATTCAGCCGCCATTGCTGCCTCGATGTGCACCACGGTCTCGTCCTTGGCAGCGACGATCGCGGTGATGTCCGTGCCGAAGTCGACAACGTTCGAAGCGCTGTCCTTGTAATCGACGGGGGCTTGGCCGACGGTGAAGGCCAGTTCCTCGACGGCTCCGTTGACATCGGCCATCTGGGCTTGCAATTGGGTGACGTACTGGTCAAAGACTTCAGCGTCGGCGGTGGGCTCGTAGGAGAGGTCATCTCCAACGGCATCGACGGTGCCAAGCAGGTCGTCGAAGGCCGTGCACACACTTCCGGCCCAGAGGACTTCTTCGGGGATGGTCGGTTCCGGCTCGGCCACTTCTTCTTCGCTGCTGCAGGCGGCCAGGCTCAAGCTCAGCACGAGAGCAGACGCCAACGCCCCCAGGGGCGCCATTCGGCG
>JAACDH010000651.1 GCA_009936995.1 Rhodobacterales bacterium | reverse complement strand
TCCTCGCGCATGCAGACAAGCGTGGCGATCAGCGGTGCTCGGTTGCGAGCGAAAACATAATCCCAACGCTCAATCGTCTGCAGCCCGGCAAGCCGTGGAGCGTCTTCGGTCCGCGGATCGGCGGCCACCATCACGAAGGTAAAGATGCCGCCGGGCGCGAGCCAATGGCGGGCGGCCCTGCAGTAGTCGATGACCGACCCCCGCAGCTCCATGCGACAAGCCGCGCGCTGGGGATGCGGAGAATGCACACCTTTGTCGGACGGAATGTACGGTGGGGAGCCGGTGATCAGGTCGAACTGACTGCCCTCGGGAAGCACGTTCGGGTCGCGCAGATCACCGAAATGAAGCTTCACCCTGCCTTCCAGTCCGTTGTAAGCCATGGTGCGACGCGCCAGCGCGATGCTCATCTCTTGGGCCTCAATGCCCACCAATGTGGCCTCTTCGGGCTGTCGGTACAGGGTGGAGAGCCCCACAGATCCAAGGCCACAGCCCATGTCGAGCAAGCGCGTCGCGTTGGGCGCCGCCAACGAGGCCCGCCATGCGGTCACCAGGTCGTCGGTACTGAATCGATGCCCTTTTTTCAACTGGAATATTTTCCAATCGGCATTCAGGCTATCGAGGCTCTCGTCTTCGGAAGGTTGGTCCATGCGCGCTGGCTAACCCGGTGATTGCGCACCCACCCGCGTCAGATGTGTCTGAACCAGATCCTTCCGCTGATCGGCAGTCAATCCATAGGCCTCGCAAACGGCGAGATCGAGGGCCCGCCAATCTGTCAGATCGAGATCTCCCTTGGCATTGTGCAGCTTTTCGGCCAGACCAGCCGCCCGCGCCATGGCCGGGTGTTCCCCTGCGGGTACGGGGATGTGCTTGAGGAAGGCCGGAAGATAGTGATAGGTCTCGCCACCGACAACAATGCCCTGGTAGACGGTGTTGTAAAGCGCAGTAAAGACCGTACTGTTGAACAACGCCGTCAGTTTAAAGAGACTCCAGTTCGCGTCCGTCGGCCGAGCGATCGGGAAGACATCTTTACTCACCCACTTTCCTTGAGGATCGGCGACGGCCAACATCCGAAGTGCGTGTTGGCAGAACACCACCTTGGGGCCGATGAAGATCTGCAGCGGCGGGAGTTTGTTGCCGTGCTCTTCTTTCAACGTCTGTTGATCATAACAAATCCACCCGCCAGCCCAGTCCACTCGAAACGCACTCACCTCGTTCCGGCGACTTCGACTGTGCACACCCAGGTACGGGTATGCAAATCGACTCGGTTTTTCTTTAGAAACAAATTTCTCTCGGAGGCCCTTCTTGTGAAAAGAGCAAGTGGTGCGCAGCTCCGCCACGTCGCCCAACCGCTGCTCACGGAAACACGACACCAGATGAGGCCAAGTGGTGGCGAAGGGCACAAAGAAGGGCGTCTCGCCACCGACCTCGCCGATTGATGACTGTGAGACCCGCTGCCAATCTTCCGAGTCCGTCTGTTCGAGGCGGTCCACCCGACGCATCCGCGCCCCAGGAGCATCGGGTCCCACGTGGAGATGCAGAACGACCGGGTACACCCCAGTCCCCGGAAATGGGCGAGGCTTAGTGCGCGAAAAATCAACCAAGTGGCGCAGATGCAGATCATGCCTGCGAAACACGTCCTGTCGAAACGGCGCGGCGTATCGGCTTTGGGTGATCTTGTTGGGCACCAAGAGAACCAGCTCCCCCTGTTCTCCAAGGAATTCGAGCCCAAGATAGGCGAAGGCTAGGTACAGGTCGAAGGCGCCCCCGAGCTGTGGAAATCGCTCGCGCAGCCGTTCCTTCAGTCCCGGCGCTGCCCGCCGCATTCGCTTGGCCTCTAGGTAGGGTGGGTTACCGATCACTGCAGCCAGACCCTTCGAGAACCGGCCTCTTCTCTTCCGAAGTTGTTCGGGCGGCCCCTTGTTGGACAATGCGTCAACGGCATAAACCCGTAGCGGACCTGGGGGAGAGGCCTGATGAGCACGGTGCGAGATTGCCAGCATCACCAACCGGGCTCTGCATGCCCAAGCCGCCAAAACGTCCTGGTCCCAACCTTCGATATGACCGAGGGCTTGGTGGAGTTCCCACCCGCTCTGGAGGCGCCGCTCGACCACGGCGGCCAAAAGGCTTCCAGCGCCGCAGGCCGGATCGAGAACGTCTAATGCCGTATTTCCTCGTCGCTCCACCTGTGCAAGTCGCGCCATCAAGCGAGCCATCTGAGGCGGCGTAAAGACCTGACCCATGGCCGCTCGGCGCCCCTTGCCACGAGCGCCATCCCAATCGCCATCCACCGCTTCGGCCTGAGGAAGCGCCATCAGAAAGCGTCCCAGACCGCCCTGTTGCAGCTCAGCGAGTCCCCAATCACGCCACAAGTCTGGCACCGCGGACAACGCCGCTCGAAGCTGGCTCACCCGACCCCTAAGCCAACGTCGTTCAACATCCGTCAGGCGGTTGAAGTCTGCTGAATGGGTCCTAGGCAAAGTGCGCCGCCAGCGCAGTCCCCAAGGTTCCAGCAATGGTTTCAGCCGCCTCGATATGCTCGGCAGTGAACTTATGCCCCTTGGGGTTCAGCAGCTGAATGATGCCGAAGGCCCTCTCGTCGGAGTCGAGAATAGGCACACAGAGCGCAGACTGGGTGCTGAAACCAGTCTCGTCGTCCACCGAAACCATGTGGCGGCTATCGGCGGTGACGTCAGCGACCAAAAGGGTTCCCGCCATATCGAACGCGAGCCCAACAAGGCCCTCGCCAAATGGCACATTCTTGCCAATGATCGCGGCCGCTACCGGCCCAGTCGCTGCGACAAAGGTGAGGTGCGGATCGTTAAGCGACCCCCGCGCAACGCTTACGGCCTCCACAGGTACAAATTCGAGAAGGAGCGCCAACGCCAATTCGCAAGCTTCGTCCGGCTTGGCACCCGTGATGTCCATGCTGAGATCGAACAGGCGTTCGGCGAGCGTCTCTTCTTCTTCTTCGTCGTCGTCGATTGGTAACGCATTCGGAGCGGCTTTCTGGAGCGTGGACGTAACCGGCATCATGAACGAAGGGGGGGGCAGAACAGACACAGCTTCGACTTCGGGCTTCTCATCGACCACGGGCTCAGCCGCCGGCAGCTCGGCCTCGACGCTCTTGGGCTTCGTCGCAACAATCTTGAGCGCCGGTGCGACTTCGCGAATCATCCAGGTCTTATGCACCATAGGCGCTGCAACAAACACGTCACCACCGTCTGAGTGACTACAGACAATTTTGCCGGCTTCGACCAGGTCTAGGGCGAAAAACGGCAACGCCTTACCCATGGCGAACATCCAGTTTGGCGCAGCGATGCGAACCGAATCGCCATTCTGGGCAGTGATTGTGTACTGCAAGACCCCTCCGAGAAGTTGGCTACCTTACCAAGAGGTACCTGCCTCAATCGGAACGACTGTTTCATCAAATTCGACGCCTGGCCACGCCGGCACAGATGCCCACAGCGCTTCAGCTGCGCGTTCGGGAGGCTCGTCCCGCTGCCGTTCGCGCGCAAGTGCCCGGGCGAGCCGAGGATCGACGAGGCCCAACCGCTGGGCAACCAAGCCCGAGGCGGCCTCTTCATCCACGGATTCGTCGATGAAAAATCCGCGTGTCCGTTCGATCCATCGTGCGATCTGCCGGACAATTCCCCTCTCGAGTTCCCAAGGTGCCGGGGCACCACGGCTGTCTCGCACCCGCCAACCCGCTTGCTTGAGTAGGCCGCCGCAATGTGCGCGACCGAAATGCACCAGCTCCTGGGAAAGCCCCACATGGCGCCGACCCGATTCGGTGAACATGCCAACCTGATAGTCTCGACCGCCTTGGCCCCCGAGATCTGCCAACACCACCCCACAGGCCTCGACCTGCCAGCCCTCGAGTGACCATGCTCGCACGCCGGAAGCGTCGCTTCGATCGCGCCGGGCGAGCATCACCACGTTCACTGTAGCGCCATGTTCGGCCTCCCATTGCACGGCGACAGAGTGACCAGACGGTCGTTCCTGAAGGGTATGTAAAAAGTCTTTGTACCAGGACAGATGCGTGGCTTGAGCGTGCTGAATACGCAGGTAGTGCACATTGGCATCGCGGAGCAAGTTGCGGTGTGCGCGGAGTAGTTCGGCTGCCGCACCCTCACGATTTGGATCGAGACCATCACCGGCAACCACCACCAAGACATCACCTGGCGCACTCGTCGCCATGGCCCGAGCACGCCGAAACCACCGCGCCATACGCTTACGAATCGCGTCTTGGTTGAAGGCTAGGTCGACGTCTTTTCCACGGGTATCGGGCACAACCTTCACACCGCGAACAAACCTCTTCCACCCTGCCCAACGCTCGAATTCATCGGCGGTGATTTGCGCGGCGGCCAACGGCTGAATGGGCAGCGGCTTCGCCAACGGACCCACCAACTTTGGCCGCTCGACGGGGCCCCTCAACAGCGCCTCTTCACCCCGTTCCAAACGCTGAATGAACTCGGAGAGCAGCTTGGGGTCTGCTCGCCACTCTTTTCCAGTGGGGCGAATCACGATAGAACGTAGCGCTTCGGCGTCGTATATACCTGTAGCCGCCATGGTCGTAGCCAACCACTGCCCCACCGCTTGGCGAGTTCGGAGTCGGGCCGGCTCGACAAGCTCAGCGCGTAGCACTTGCCCCCACGACCTCAGCTGAACCTGGAACAAAGCCTTGTGTAGCGTACCGAGCAGTCGAGGATTTGCCGACGCCCAAAGCGCGCCATCAGGACCCATCGCCTGTCGAACCCCGAGGATCTTGGAGAGCTCGCCTTTCTCCATGAGGTGGTCGTGCTCATCGCGAAGTCCCTCCAACACGTCGCGCGCCGCACGAAGCACTTCGGGCCGGGAGGACAGGATTCCCGCCCGAACAACTCGAACACGGGCCAGAGCGCCGATGGGCTCTACGGATGCGGCCTCGATGAGCAGCGCCACCCGAACGTAGCGGGTGTCGCCCGTACGAAGTGCGAGATCGAGGTCGCCCGCTACCGCCAAGCTCATTGTATGCGGTTGCCGCAGTGAGATTCGAAGCTTGACCGGTTCGGCGGTCGGATGATTCTTCTCGCGAAGCTGCACCTGCTTGTACATGCCATCCGCAGTGAGTGAATCGAGCCAACCCAACGGGGCGCCGCGCATGATCTGAAAGCGCTCGACAGGCAATCCGTCGGCGATAGCCTGACGCATGGCTTGACGGTAGCGCTGCCCTGCTCTGCGCTCCCACTCGCCGCCGCTCTCACCTCGGCCGACAATCGCCAGCTTGCGATGGGGGTGACCATTGGGGAGCCGATTCGTGCGACCCACCACAGCCGCGCAGAGGTCGAGGAGCTGCCTGCCGTCATAAGACACCCAACTGCTGCCTTTCACAAAGTCGTCATCGGCGAGCAGATCGAGCATCCGCTCGGTGGCTGAGGCCTGCGCTCGTGCCGAAGCGTCACTCATGGCCTCGTCGCCCATCAGCCCACCGTGTCGAGCGTGAGCCACATAGTAGAGGTCCGTCCCGGGATCGGTGTCGGGTGCCGGCATGAGCATGGTGAACGGAGACGGCGCCCGAATGACCCCGTGCCGCCCACGTCGAGTGATCACCTCGTCGGCCTCTACCCGTTCGAAGCTGTGGAGCTTGCGGATGGGACCTCGCCGACCGGCGCCCGCTTCACCGCCCTCGTAGCCCACAAACCGGAACGGCTCGGTGCCAGGATCGGAC
>JAACDH010000010.1 GCA_009936995.1 Rhodobacterales bacterium | reverse complement strand
GGTCGCCCTCGCGGTAGAGATCTGCAGCGCTTGTTTCAGCGAGGACCCTACGCCCCAGAACTTGGTGGCGTTGTCGCTCTTTGCGGATGGCGCAGCCGCTGCAGTGCTGGGTGTCGGCGGCAACGGCCCCCTGTTGGTGGATTTCTACTCTGCGTACAACTTTGAGCACCTCGACGCCCTGGGGTTTGGCCTCACCGCCGAGGGGTTCAGGATTGTCCTCGACCCCTCCATCCCCAACATCGTTGGTGCGGGCATCCGAGAGGTGGTCGAGACGCTCCTCGAGCGACACGACTTGACCGTCGCCGATGTGGGCTGCTGGTGCTTTCACCCAGGTGGTGCCCGCATCCTCGACGAAGTGCAGCGAAACCTGCAGCTGACCGATCGAGATATGCGGCCCAGTCGCCGAGTCCTGCGCAGCCACGGTAATATGAGCTCTCCTTCGGTTCTTTTTGTGCTCGCAAATGCCATGGCCCATCAGCGCCCTCGACCAGGGAGCTGGGGGGTACTGGCGGCGTTTGGTCCAGGATTAGGTATCGAGGCCGCATGGATTCATTTCGACGCGTGAACCGGGAAGGTGTTAGTGGCACGCCTTCTGGAGGACAGATTGTCTGAAAACGAAACCTCTCAAGATGACATTGAGAGCACAGAGTCCAGTGAAAACAGCGGCTCTGATTACATCTCCGACCGCAAATTTTCTGACTTCCCTATCTCCCAAGAGATGCTCAAAGGCATCCTAGAGAAGGGTTATGTACACGCTACGCCAGTGCAGGCAGCGACCATTGATTCCGCGCTCGCGGGTAAGGACCTCTTGGTTCGCGCCAAGACCGGCACCGGCAAGACCGCCGCGTTCTCCATCCCCGCCCTCGAGGCCACCCCAGCGGGTGTCCGGGAAGCGCGCGTCTTGATGCTCGCCCCCACCCGCGAGCTCGCCCAGCAAATCGCTGCCGAGTGCGAAGAGCTGGCCAAGTACAAAGACCTGCGCATCGCTGTGCTGGTTGGCGGACTGGCCATTGGCCCACAAGAAGACGCCCTTAAAGATGGTGCCGAGATTCTCATCGGCACCCCCGGTCGCGTCATGGACCACTGCAAGCGTGGCAACGCCGATCTAAGCACCTGCGCGATCGCCATCCTCGACGAAGCCGACGAGATGCTCTCCATGGGCTTCTACAAAGACGTCACGGCCATCCTCGATCGAACCGCGAAAGAACGCCAAGTGCTTCTGTTCTCGGCCACCATCAGCGACGACACCGAGCGCCTGGTGTCCAGCTACCTCAAGGACCACGAGAACATCCGGCTCTCCACCGACGCCGACAATGTCGAGCTCATCGAGCACGTGCTCTACGAGACTTCGCCCAAGTTCCACAAGATCCGTTCGCTGCTGTTCCTTCTCGACCTCGAGAACCCCACCTCGGCCATCATCTTCTGCAACACCCGCGAAGACACCGCCACGGTAGCCACGTTCCTCGACCGGCAGGGCCTCGACGTCCAGCTGCTGTCGGGCGAGCTGTCCCAGGGCCGTCGAAGCCAAGTCATGGCGAAGATCAAGTCTGGCGAGGTCAAGTTCCTCGTCGCGACCGACGTCGCCGCCCGCGGCATCGACATCTCGAATTTGTCTCACGTCATCAACTACTCGCTGCCCCAAGACGCTAGCGTCTACCTGCACCGTTCAGGGCGCACCGGCCGGATCGGCAACGAAGGCACGGTCATCAACTTGGTCGGCGGCGCCGATATGGGCACCCGCAAGACGCTTGTGAACGTCCATGAGATCGATTTTGTGATCAAGGAGCTTCCCGGCCCCGAAGAGTGCATCGCCCTCCGCGTCGAGCGTCAATCCGCGCAGATCAAAGAGGCCATGGGCACCTTGGTCTTCGAGACGTACATGCCCACCGTTCGCGCCCTCAAGGCCCGTCCGGATGGCGACATGCTGCTGGCCGCTTGCATGCGGGCCTTCTTTCAGTGGCAGCGTGAGCGCCGCGCCGCAGCCGGGGGGGTCGACAGCCTCACCGAGCTTCGTAACAAGCGACATGAGAAAGCCGACCGCGAAGCCGAGAAGCGCCGTGGTGGACGCAGCCGTGACGGTGGCCGTGGCCGAGACCGCGACGACCGTGGTGGCCGTGGCCGAGACCGCGACGACCGTGGTGGCCGTGGTCGAGACCGCGACGACCGTCCTAAGCGAATCTCCAAGTCGCTTTCCAAGATCGATATCGCCGATCTCGACGCGCTGCTCAGCTCCGGTGGACCGGCCAAAGCGTCCGCACCGGACAAACCCAAATCCAAGCGCAAACGCAAGCCCAAGAAAAAGAGCGCCGCTCCGGCCGCCGCTAAGGGTGCCCTCGACGACCTCGATGCACTGCTCAGTTCCGACTAATTTAGCGTGATAGAGCAACAGGCCAACGGCTTATTCGCGGCGCTTTGTGCATCCAGTTCTGTCCTCCTGACCGGCCCCCTCGGGCTCGATGGCGACAGCGTGGGTGCGTGCTTGGCGCTTCAGTACATTCTCGAGGCACGCGGCATCTCGGCCGTGGTCGCTGGCACCCCATCGTACCGATACGACTGGATGCCGCAGGCAGACCGAATGGTGCCTGATGTCGACCTCCGCGATGATTACGACGCGGTGGTGGTGATGGACGGCGATCGCCATCGCCTCACCCCACAGGCCCTTCGCGCGTTCAATAATGCACGTGTCCAGGCCATTGTCGACCACCACGGCTCCACCCAAACTGACGGCTACACCCATTGGTGGCTCCAGCCCAACATCGCCAGCACTTGTCAGATGCTCTACCAAGCCCTCGCCGGCTGGGGGGTGCCGCTCACCAAGGATCTGGCCTCCCACCTGTACACAGGCACCATTTTCGATACCGGCGGTTTCCGGTATTCGAACACCACCCCCGAGACCCACCGCATGGGCGCGGCGCTGTTGTCGCAGGGCATCCAGGCCGCCGAGATTTGCAACCGGGTCCTTATCGAGTGCAGCACGTCCAGCCTGCGCTTATCGGGCCACGTGTTCTCGAACGCTACGCTACACCTCGACGGCCAGTTGGCCGTCGGGCGCGCAACACTGGATCTCAAACACCGGTTCAATAACGTCGACGGCGACCTCGAGGGCATCGTCGACAAGTTGGTGCATATTATCGGCGTAAAGGTTGCCTTCTTACTGGTCGAACGCGAGTCTGGCGACATTAAGTACAGCCTGCGCAGCCGCGGTGCAGTCGATATGGCGGACGTCGCCCGCGAACTCTCGCCGCAAGGCGGCGGTCACCCCAAAGCGGCTGGCGCCACGGTTCGGGGGCCGATCGACAAGGCCGAACAGGACGCCATCCGCATCATCGCCCGGCTGCTGCCCTAACGAGAGCGCGGTTACCCTTCGGGTGAGAGCACCGAGCCAACCTTCCAGTCGTTGAGCGCGTCGACCAAGTAGGTGTACGCGTCGTCGACGGAGTCGGTGGTGAAGACCAAGTCGACATCGCCGGGGCTGATGGTGCCGTACTCGGCCATGGCCTCGACGTTGATGACCGCATCCCAGTACTTCTTGCCGAACAAGATAATGGGAAGCCGGCGCTTGATTTTTCCGCACTGAATGAGGGTGAGGCTTTCGAACAGCTCATCCATGGTGCCAAAGCCGCCGGGGAAAATTACGAACGCCTTGCATAAGTACATGAACCACCACTTCCGCGTGAAGAAATAGTGGAACTCGAACGCGAGCTCGGGGTTGACGTAGTCGTTCACGCCGGCCTCGAAGGGCAGCGAGATACCCAAGCCTACCGAGCGGCCGCCGATGTCGTGGGCGCCCCGGTTTGCGGCTTCCATGATGCCTGGACCACCGCCAGAGCAGATGTAGAACGGGTTGGCACCATGGGAGTCCATGCTCCACTGGGTGAGTCGTTTGGAGAGCTCACGGGCGGCGTCGTAGTACTCGCACGTCCGGTTGGCGATTTGGGCGATGTTCAGGTCGCTTTGCAACGCCGCGTCTTCGGGGTTGCTCTTCAGCGCGGCTTCGGCGTCGACCAGCATCTGCTTCGCCTCTTCGCCGGATTTGGTTCGTGCCGAGCCAAAAAACACAATGGTGTTTTCGATGCCCTCTGCTGCGAACCGCTGTTCTGCCTCTTCGTACTCGCATAGGATCCGAATGTTCCGGGCGGCTGGAGAGTTGAGAAAAGAGTTGTTTTTATAGGCTTTCTGCGGAAATTGAGCCATGTATTTCTGTTCCTTCTTTATCGAATTGGAGCACCTTAACCAACCAATCGCGTTGTGCCCTCGAATCAAATGCGCCTGACGTACGTCGGAAGGTGTAAAGACTGGAGGACCCATGAGACTAATGACCCTTGCGCTGGCCTTCGCAGGCCTTAGCGCCTGCGTGGTGTACGATGAAGAGCTGGTGTACGAAGACACCGGAGCCGACGAGCTGCCCGACCGGCCCGGCCAAGACCACGACGATCCACAGCTGCTAGCCATCTCGGTGGTTCCCTCGGGCGCGTTGGTGGGGGAGCGCGCCCTAATCTCCCTCTACGGGTCTGCAGATGTCGACCTGGAGGATATCGTCGAGGTGACCTTCTTAGGCGACTCAGAACTGACGATTCGGAGTTTCGCGAGCCGCAGCGCCAGCGAGTACCTGCTCGCGGTCGACATTCCGGAGAACAGCGCCCTCACCTCGAACCACTTGCTCTTGGGCATGGCGGACGGCACGACGCTCTTCCTAGAAGATGCGTTCACGGTCGCGTCAGAGGCGACGCTTCTGCCGCAGAGCCCTACACCGCCAACCTGTCGGTAGGCGGCCCGCCTATGTGTGCGGTAGCTCGATGACCTGACCTTCGGTGTCGGCGTCGACGAGCGGCATCCTTAGGGTGACGAGTGCGTCGATGGCGCCGATGGCCTCTTCGTCACGCCCCTCCTTGACGACGCAGAAGCCGACGTCTTGGTAGACGCGAATGGCTCGCCGATTGTCGGCTCCGACGAACAGGACGACGGATCGGAGGCCACGGCTGCGAAGACGGTCGATGACGAGACTAATGAAGCGCTGACCGAGTCCCCGTCCGCGCCAGCCCGGACGAATGCCCATTGAGAGAATGGTGGCCTCTTGGGGGCGTTCCCAGCTTCGCATGCACACACAGGTGCCGATGATGGCCTCGTCGGCCCGAAGCAGGAACACGCGACCGCTCTGCAGGAAAGTCGAGGCGGTGTAGGCAGAGAACGTAGACTCCGCGAATGTCTGCAGGTCGATCTCGATGAGGGTGCGCACCATCTCCGGGCTAACGCTGGTGACCTCTTCTACATTGATTGTGTAGGCACGACCAGCGAAGTCATCAATTTGAAAACTTTCCATTCCCTCTCCTGGTTGAACCAAAACAGCCAGTTGAACACGCCGCGAAGCATGCTCACTTCAGGTAATTACTGGCCCGCATCCAGGCAATTTTGAGGCATTTATCGGTCTCTTGTCAAGGGTGTTTCCACGACCACAGGCTGCCCCCTATCGTTCAAGGCTCGGGTGGATTACTACTAGGTCGCACAACGGTGCGGATCCAGGAGTACCCAATGGCGCTTGACCTCGACTTTTCTTCACACCGAAAGGACCTTCTTGCCGCACTGGGGCCAAATGAGGCTGTACTTGTGTTTGGCGCATCGCCCAAAAACCGCAATGGAGACGCCGATTACCGATACCGACAAGATTCCGATCTCTTCTGGCTGACCGGCTGGGAGGATCCCGACGCTGCGGTGCTGATCCGTCATGGCGAAGTGCCCTACACCCTGTTTGTCGCCGCGAAAGACCCTCTTCGCGAGGTCTGGGATGGTTACCGCCCCGGTCCCACAGGTGCTTGCGCCGATTTTGGCGCTGACGAAGCGTACGAGATCGCCGAGCTGCCCGGGGAGCTGTCTCGCCTCCTGCAAGGCATCAGCCAGCTGCACTATGCGTTTGCCCAAGATCCCGACCACGACACCATGCTGATGGGCGCCATCGCCCGCTCCCGGAAGGCCGCTCGCCGGAACGGTCTGTCTAGCCCCGAGACCTTCCACCATCCGTCGCTGCTTCTCCACGAGCTCCGACTCCGGAAGAATGACCGCGAAATCATGCTGCTTCGCGACGCCTGTGAGATCAGCGCCCAAGCTCATCGCCAGGCGATGGCGGACACTAAAGCCGGTCTAAACGAGTTCGAGATTGAGGCCTGCCTGCTGTCGGTCTTCCAGCGCTCGGGTAGCACCGGGGCTGGCTACACACCCATCGTCGCCGCTGGGGCGAACGGCACTACGCTGCACTACATGAAGAACCGCGCCCCCCTCCGAGCGGGCCAGCTGTTGCTGGTAGATGCCGGCTGTGAGTCTGGCTACTACACAGCAGACATTACCCGTACCTGGCCGGTCGACGGCGTGTTCACGCCCATCCAGCGCCGGCTGTACGAGTGGGTGCTCAAGGCCCAGCTCGCCTGCATCGACAAGTGCCGTTCGGGGACGTCTTTCGACATCATCCACGAGACCGCCATTCAAGTGCTCACCGAAGGCATGGTCGATCTAGGGTTACTCGAAGGCCCCGCCAGCGAACGCATCGAAGATGAAACTTACAAGCGGTACTACATGCACGGCACAAGCCACTGGCTTGGGCTCGATGTCCACGATGTCGGGGTGTATGGCCGCGACGGAAATACCCGTCCTTTGGAGCCGCGCATG
>JAACDH010000112.1 GCA_009936995.1 Rhodobacterales bacterium | reverse complement strand
GGGGATGGCACCCATGGTGTGCACCACGTAGATCATGACCAGCGCCACAATCGTTAGCGGAATGAGTCCGAGTACAAAGACCCTGCGAGAAAACGATCGGAGAAGTTGTCTCGATAGTCCTCGAGCACGGAGAGCAGAAGGTCCATCACAGGCAGTGGGGTTCCACCACTCAAAGAACTAGCCGCCAAAGCGAGGTACTGAAGGAACTATACCCAAGCGCAACCCGAAGCCACTGAAGCTTCGAGAGCCGTCGGTCGCCCAACCACCGCCAAGTTCGACGATGCCCTTCATGCTGTCGCCGAGATCGACCAGACCATACCCAACCGAAGCCTGGGCACCACCGCCCCAAGACCAGCCCTCATAGCGCAGGCTGTTCACGGGATCGGCCGCTTTGTCTTGTCCAACGTCGAACCACTGGGCGACCCCCGTGCCCTTTCCGGTGATGACGTTGTAGGTAGGACCTACGGCAATTCTAAGTTCACCCGGGCGAAGAACACCGGCAAACCAACCCGTCATTTGGTGGAAAGTGTCATTTCCGAAGCCCCCGGAATAGCCAATCGTGAGGGCCAAGCCAGCTTCAGGCGCCTTGTAGGTGAGACCGAGCTCGCCGCCCAGTTGAATTTGCAAACCGCCGGCGAACACATCGGCGGGCTCGAACTGGTGCATACCGCTGCCATCGAGCACCGGATTACCCGGCTCGGGGGTCATGATGAAGTTGGGACCAGCCGTGGCGATAAGCCCAGCCCAGTTGATGGCGCCTTCGGAATCGGAAGGGCCACTGCCGCCAGATACATTGCCTCCGCCGCCCTTTACTTTGCCGACGACGACTTCTTGCCATTCCTCTCCGGACTCGACGGTAAACGCGATCTCGCCGACGAGATACTCACCGTTGGGAAGCATGCCTTCGAAAGAGCCGGTTCCTGCGACCACTTCGATGGCCCACTCGATACTCTTGCGCTCGTCGGGCGCGAACGGCATCGCCGCGCGACTGAGCACCGGACGCCGACGGGCATCCCCCTTGACGCGCACCCGGCCATACATGCTGTCGAGGCCAGAGAGGTTCTCGAGAATTTGTGGCTGGGGGTCTAGCTCTTTGGCCGCCGCTAGACGATCGTACATCTGCATGGTCTTGCCTAGATAACGAGCCGACTCTGCGCCAAGTTGGTTCTCGTCGAACGACAAATCGCACTTGGTCTCGAGCAGAGACAAGTAGCTGCGCTCGACGCCAGACCAAGCGTTCCGCTGGGCGAGCTTCTTCAGCTCACCCGAGAGCCGAACCTTTTCGGACTGTTCACATTCGGCGTAGGCCACCTGTGGAAGCGCAAGCGTCAAAGCGAAGAGGGTAACGAGGCTGCGGATCATGTAGATGCTCCGGTCATGTAGACGTGGACTGCGCTAGGTCGTGCTCACCCCAGGGGTCGAACAACATACGCGCGTACGGATGCGTGGGCTCTCCGTCTGGTAATGGTAGCTCCTCTACCACCTGACCTTCCAGCATCACCATGGCTCGATTCGCCCAAGCCCGTGCCTGAAGCATGTCGTGGGTGACGAGAATGCAGGCCGCACCCTCGGGAAGGTTGGATATAAGGGCCTCCAGCACCGACTCTTGGCGATCGGGATCAAGTCCACTTGTCGGCTCGTCGGCAACAACCAGCCGGGGCTTCAGCGCAAAAACTCGCGCAAGAGTCACGCGTCTTTGCTCACCGCCAGACATTTCGCGGGGCAACGCGTGAAAACGCTCGCTCAGACCTAGGCCGTCGAGCATCTCTTTCGCTTCATCCGTGGCGCCCCTCAGATCGCGCCCGCCGAGGACCATCATGCTCTCGATGACATGCTCCAGCGCGGTCTGCTGCGGGTCGAGTGCGCTGAGGGCGTCTTGGGGAATATACTGATACCGAGGACGTAACGGACGGCGTTGGGCTTCGGTAAGATCGTGCCACACCTTTCCCTCGAGCAAAATCTGGCCCTGGGTGATGTTCTCGAGGCCCAGTACACAACGAGAGAGCGTGGTCTTACCACTTCCGCTCTGCCCGACCAACGCCACGACTTCCCCGGGTTCGACCTTGAGATTCAAGTCGACCACTGCAAGCACATCACGGGTGGGGCTCCAGGGCCAGGTGCCTCGCTGAAGATACGTCTTGTGCACACCACGCACTTCGACGACGGGTACGTCGCTCATGGTGTTTCTCCTTGAGACGGGCTGTGGGAGCCGATACGAACCACGGTGTCGGAGATGCGTTCGACCGTGTCCATGTTGTGGCTGATGAGCATCCACGCGGCTTCGTGGTCGGAGGCAACCTGTAGCATGAGCTCGGTCACAACCCGGCGAAGCACAGGATCTAGGCCAGTCTCGGGTTCGTCGGCGATCATAATACTGGGATGCGGTGCGATGGCGATGGCGAGCGCCGCGCGTTGGGCCATTCCACCTGAGAGCTCGCGAGGAAGTGCCGATGACGCTCGCGTAGGAAGACCCACTTCGTCTAGAACCAACTTGATCGCGTCGGCCAGGCTGTTGGGCGCCGTTTCACGACGGGCGATGGCCATGGCCAGCTGAGCACCGATGGTGCGGCCAGGAT
>JAACDH010000650.1 GCA_009936995.1 Rhodobacterales bacterium | reverse complement strand
GTGTCTGTCGTGACCGCCGTGTCTGTCGTGACCGTCGTGGCCGCCGTGTCAGCGGTTGTACTAGGGGTCGTACCAGCGGTGTCAGCGGTGGTTGCCGTTGGACTCGTTGCGGTGTCCGCCGTCGAGGAGGTGTCTACCGCGAACGCGGGGCAAGACAGGCTCATCGCTAGCACCATCATCCACAGCCGAGTCATCACACCTCCTGACCCGCAATCGGTTGGAGGCTCTAAAACTTAAGGTCTAAATTCGCACTTAGACTTCTGTGTAGATCTTTTGATTGCGCTTGTGCGTCTTCAGGTGGCCATATCCTTGAAGTGCTCGTTTCCCGGACTTAACGTTAAGCAGCTGACTCTGAGTTTCGCGCTGTTGTGCGGTGAGCTCGACCTCGATCTTCTGAAGCAAATCATACAATTTACGTCCGTCCGCAGGGGACAGTTGGTCGCGTTCCTTTCGGCTCCGTACGGCGACCGCTAGGACGGCTTCTGGACTTACGTCCGAATCCATCAGGACACGCTTAAGCAGTGCTTCAGCGTCGTCCAAGGCGCTCATGCGGACTGCCGAGTCGGCTGTGACATGGCGGTAGTCCAACCCTCAAGGAGGGTCTCGGTGACTCGGAGCACGTCGATTACTTTGCGGGTGGAGCGCTGATTTCCAGCAGCGATGAGTTCGAAGATGCACCAGTTGTATAGGGGCGCTAGCCGCCTACAGAGCGCTGGCGCGGTCTCGGGATCGAGGGCGGAGAGGAGCTCGGTATAGATCGCTCGAACATGGGCCAGGTCCTGGATCCAGGCGGCGTCGAACTTCTCTACGTCGGCGCTCCGATGAAGACGTTTGGTTGCTTCTTGAAACAGAAGGGTGACCAGCTGACTCTTCGGAGCGTTTTGCACATGGTTGCTTTTATAGGCACCGATTCCACGCATGGACTGAGCTCTCGTTAGGGTTAGGGTTAGGGCGAGGGTTGGATTAGGGCGTTTGGGGCGTGAAGAGCATGCCGATAAAGGCGCTTGCGCCTTGGATTTCCGAGAGTGCCTTCTCCATGGCCACAAAGCGGGCTCGAAGGCGGTCGGCGTAGTCGTTGAGATACTCGTTCTTGTTGGCGATGCGCTCTTCAGCATCTTCGATGGAGGACTCGATGGAGTTGGTTCGGCTGGTCAGTGTGCCGGTGTCTTCATCGACGAAGGTGTCTTCAATGGCGGTAATGATGGTGGCGCCGGGTCCCGTGGGGTCGGTGAAGAGCTTGGCGACGTCCTCGAAGTTGGTGTTCAGCTTGTCCTTGAGCACATCGCGGTCCAGCTCGATGGTGCCGTCTTGATTGGATTTGATGCCAATCTGGGCGAAGATCTTGAAGTCCGCGTCGAGGGTGGAACCCGCACCCTCTTGGGAGAAGAGCCGTCCGAGCTGACCCATGACCCGGCGCGCGCTGCTGTCACCGATGAGTGGTCCCTCTAGTCCGAGTTCGGCGTTGTAGACCGTTTTGCTACCGTAGTAGAGTTGGAGTTCGTTGTAGGCGGTGACGACCGCTTCGATCTTATCGGCCACGTCGTCCGCATTGGAGTCGACGGTGACCGTGACGGGACTGGTGCCGACGGCTTTGAGGTCGAAGTCGAGGCCCGGAATGGCGGTGACGTTATTGGTCGCGGACTCGATGGTGATGTCGTTGACTGTGATGGAGGAGTTGGTGGCGGTGGTCTTCTCGGTGAAACTGAGCGCGAGCGGATCCGTGAGCGCTGAGGTGTCGAATGAGATGGTTTGGTCCGCGCCGGACGCCATGCCTTGAATCACCAGCTGAAACGAGTCAGCGCCGATGCCGGTGTCGAGCACATAGGCGCTCACACCGTCTACCTCGTTGAGGGCCTCGGCCATGCCCAAGAGGCTGTTGCTGGTGTCGTCGATGAGAATAGCGGTGTCGACGCCGGCCACGGTGATGGTGAGTGTCTCGCCGTTGGTGAGGAAGCTGGCGTTTTGGTCGGCGAAGCCTTGTGAAGTTTCGGTCTCGGTGCTGGCGAGCGCGTTCACTTGGACTTGGTAGAGACCGGGAATCGCCGATCCGTTCGAGACGAGACCGAACTGGCTGTCGCTGGAACTCTCGGCCGTGAATGCGCTGAAGTCAGCCAGGGTGCCGATGTCTTCGAGGGCGGTCGAGATGTCGCCAAGCCGGCTCGACATGCCGGCGACACCCTCTTTGGCGTCCTTCAGATCGTCGAGCTGTGACTCCATAATGGTCAGCGCGACTTCTTCCACCCCCAGGATCGCGTTGATCATGCCGGTGGTGTCTAATCCGGAAACAATGCCGTCGATGACTGGCATGGGATTCTCTGGGTTTGAAGTTGGAGAGGGACGCCCGAAACGAGTCAGGAGTTCATCGTGGACGTAAAGTCCTACCCAACCAATCGGATCGCTCACCCATTGGTTGAGTACGCTTCTTTAAGAATCGCAGTATTGGTTCGCTGCTCGAACGGGCGCTTGGACGGTCACGCGGCTTATAAGGCAAATATTGTTCGTGAATCGGACGTCCAGCACGGGGCAGGTTTTAGGTGCCCCGCGGTGGCCGACAGGTTCGTGAGCGGGTCCTTGATGTAGGCGCACGCTGTAGTGGCCAGGGCCTCCGAGTTGGATTTCACGGCCAGTTCAGGCCTGCGCTTGATGAGGTTGCCCACTTCGGAGGTTGCACGCTTTGCGGCTTGGGTGCTCCAGACACCCTCGAGGGTGTTGCGCTTGGCGTCCTCCATGCCTCCTTGGGCGCAATCTAGGTTGTCTCTGGTCACGGTCAGCCCAGGTATCATCGGTAATAGTGCTCGATACGCGGGGACACACACCCCAGAGCGCCGGACCGAGATCGGCGGGTCCGACGCCGGTTGTTCAGGGCGTTCATCGACGCCAGGCTTCTGTGGATGGGGAGCGCCCGAATGGACGTCTTCTCGCGGTGGAGGAGCGCAGGTTTTTGGCGGCTCCCCGTCTTCCTCTAAGTTCTCTATGGATCCGAACCCCGCTCTGTGGCGGAGCGTGTTCCGGTACGGCTTCAGCCTGTGTCGTAAGTGTTTCAGCGACGAAACGCCGTCGAAACCGTTGGGGCAGGTATTTGCTCTTTTGGCGAAATACTCGCGAGCCCCGCCTCCATTCTATCCTTTACAAGAGAACCCTAAATTTAGGCCGAATGTCAAAAAAACGTAGCTTGGAGGGCACAAGATCCTTGACACTTCTTAAAGAAAATGGAAAAGCCGCGTGGAAGGTGTTCCACGCGGCTCTAGTTCGAGGCTGAATCTATAAAGTCTGCCTCAGAGTGGGCGTTTTTGGACTATCCGATCAGTCGGATAGCGCCCTGGTTGATGCCGTTGGCTTGGCCGAGGATGGCGGTACCCGCTTGCTGCATCGTCTGGAACTTGGACAGCTCAGCGCTCTCGAAGGCAAAGTCCGCGTCGCGAATCTGACTCTCGGCGCCAGCCAAGTTCTGGGTGTAGGTTTCAAGATTACGCATGGCGCTCTCCATCC
>JAACDH010000649.1 GCA_009936995.1 Rhodobacterales bacterium | reverse complement strand
GCTGTTGGCGATGTCTTTCCCGGGGGCCTTACCGTTCCCCATCCATCATGATGTGATTCGGAAAAGTGGTCGGACGTATGTTCTATTTGCCGAAGAGGTGCTGGGGCTCGACCAGCTCAAGTACGTGCTGGACGGAGTCCTGATACTCGACGACCAAGGCGTTGAACTTGGACGGATCCGGTTGGCCGACCACGTGGCCCCCACAGGTGGCGGTCAGCTGGGCGGCTTCTGGAACGCCCACTACCCGGAGGCTGTGGACTTCACGCATAGCAACGGTCTCTTCATCGACGACGAGGGCAACCTATTGTGGTCTCTCCGACTGCAGAACACGGTGCTCAAGTTCGCGGCTGACCCCGACCGACCCGACTTTGGCGAGCTGTTGTGGTCGGCGAATGGTGATGGCTCGGGCGCGTTTGGTAACGACTTCAGTTTCGCCAACGACACGACCTTGCTTGAGGCGGGTTTCGAACGCCAACATCACCCCAATCTCGACGATCAAGGACGCCTGCTCTTGTTCGACAATCGCGAAGGGCTACTCGACCCCTCCCGAGTCACCGTGTGGCAAATCAACGAAGAACAATCCAGCTTTACCCTACAGGAAGCATGGGAACTACCTGCTCATTGCCTGTTTCAGGGTAGTGCGTTTCCGTTGCCGAATGGAAACGTGCTCGCTACCTGCTCCACCACAGAGACCCTCTACGAGTTCGCGCCCGGTGTGGTCGAGCCAGTCGCTAGCCTGAACGTGCCCTGTGACGCCGCTGCCGGAACGCTGATGGTTCGTGGACAACCTCTGCAGTTCACCGATTTGAATGCCCAATGAGGCTGGTGTTGGCGCTGCTTCTGGCCTGTGGTGGTCCCGGCACAGTGCGTGACTCGTCTGTGGAGACCTCCACAGCGGCCACGGTCACCTCGGACCGAGTGGCCAGCTTTCGGCGGTCATTGGTTGGGCTGGACTACAGCGTGGTCGACGGCGAGCTGCGATTCCTGGATGAGGCGTCGTGTTGTGCCGATGTAACGTGCTGGAAGCGCACTGAAAGCGTAGACTATGGGGTGTATTACTTTCCCCTGGCCGAGGCGGAGCTGCCGCATCCAACGAGCCTCCTCGAGGCCGACGGCAAGGGCCTGGCCTGGCGGCTCGACCCGAACGAAGCCGTGGTTCTGATCGTCCGTACGCCACCACGGGCGAAGTACTTCAGCTTCCGAAGTTATGTTCACGATCGACAGGGTGCGAGCGGCCGGGCGACCGCTTTCGCCAGCTTGGGTGACACCCTCAACCTCCTCTTGCTTGGGACGGAGGGGGGAGAGGCCTTCGAAGACACCACCGTGGTCATCACCACCGCCGATAGGCAGACGGCCCAAGATGTGACCGAGCTCCTCGTAAATGCTGGATTTACACAGCAATCGATCAACATCGACGTGCTGCCCGGAGACCTCGTGAATCTAGGATTGAACGATGAGGCCGATACCATTCGAATGAACTTTCGGGTGGCCGCCATCCTGGACGAGGCGGAACGTGCCGCCTACCTGGCCAGCCCTGGTGCGACGCTGTTGCGCGTGTCACCCAACCGCTTCGACGCGCCGATTCCGTATCCGCACCCGGACTATCGGCAGCCCGGGAATGGCGGCAGCGAGGACTATCTGCTGCCCGCGTTGGACGCGTTGCGATCCGCCATCCTCGAAGCGCACGCAGACCTCACCTATCTGGAGTCTGGCATCAATATCCAGGAGCCGGATCCCAACGTAGATTGCTGGCCGGGCTGTAACCGCGACGCGACGTACTCGAATACCAACCAGTTCAACCTGTTTGGCGACGACGATTTCTTATTGGTCTATGGGGTTAATCACGAGGCAACGGGCATGGCGACCTACGCCAATGCCGTCATCTTCGGTGCAGCCAACGACGACTCCGGGGGTGCCGTCGACAGCCAAATGATGCCCGGCTCTGCCCGATTCTACTTGCCTGACCACCCCGACGCCGACTTGCTCTACGCCTGGCGCTTTGCGCGAAACTGTATTGGACAAACCTACTGTACCGAGGTGCCCTACACTTGCCCTGGCGTCGACATCGACGAGCGGGCTTCCATTCACTACCGTGCCTACCTCGACCCGTTCAGCTTCACGCATCCGCTGGCCAGCGAGCTGCTGGTGGGCGGTGCATTAAAATACCAACCCTAACGATTCGTTGGGTTGGCCAGGGCATAGAGGTCGGGGATGTAGCGAACGCGGCCCATCTGTAGGTTCCCGGGCAGCTGGGCCTCCCACAGCAGGTCGCCGTCGCGGTTCACTTCGGTGACTTGGCCCAAGGTCGTCCACGAGATGAGAACGTGGTCTTCGGGGAGTCTTCGGGCGTCGCCCACAATCGGGATGATGGCGTTGTTGGGATGAGGGTAGCGCCACACTTCCCAGGCGGTCCGACTGGCTTCGTCCCAGGCCACCTCCACCACGCCCGACTCTCGGGGGCTGTAGTGGTCGCCATTGTCGAACAGCAGGGCGCCGCCGTCCCACAGGTCGGTGAGGTGGGCATGGCTCCACGGTCGGCTGTCGGCGGCGGATGTCCAAAGGGAGTTTCCGTCCGGGTCGGTGAAGTCGCCGTTTGGTCCACCCAGCTGCCACTCAAGGGTGCCGGTGGCCCGGTCGACCTTCCATAAGCTGTCCACGAAGCGTCCGCCGACATACAGATCGTCGGTGTCGGGGACGTAGATGAGGGAGTTACTATGCGCCCATTCGTATACGTCGACGGTGGTAGAAAACGGAGATGGCTGCTGATTGTGGTCGCAGGTGTTCGGTGGCTGACCCGCGAAGACGTCGTCGTAGGTGTCGAGGAGGACAGTGGGGGAGGCGGTGTCGTCGAACGAAGCCTGATAGATCACGTCAGTGCCGTCGAGGCGTTCGGCGGACTCGGTGAATCGGAGCGCCAACCACGCCCATTGTTGGGGCAGCGTCTCCAAGACCACGTGATGCGCACCTAGGATGACGTTGGCGGACTGAGACATGCCGTCGATGCGGACCCGGTAGGCGAGGTCGTCGTTATTGGCGCTGACTGCCTCGAAGTGAACTTCTGGTCGGTGTTTTGAGAGGCTCGGACTGAGGGTGACTACCCCGGGGTCTGCGTTGAACCACCAGACGGGCACGCCATCGCTGGCTCGCCAGATGACCACCCGGGTGAGTGCCTGATCGCCGGCGCGGAAGCCGTTGGTGGTGGAACCGAGGAAGTAGCCCGAGGGCAAGATGGCCGAGTCGTCGTGGATGGTGACGGCGAGGGAAGACACCAGATCAGGTGCCGGTACGGTGTACTCGGCGATCGAAGACGTGTATTCTTGGTCTTGTACATCGGAAACGGCCTGCCAAAACACCACGGTGTCAGCGGGCAGTCCGAGGATGGGTTGCTGTACGTCGGTGGCCTGGGAGCGCGGCGTAATTTGATCGAGGACGTCTGCGGACAGTCCCCAACGAACCCGGGAATCAGCGCCATCTGGTGCGGTCCAAGAGACGTGGAGGACCGAGGGAATGAAGGGCGAGGGGGCGGCGGTGGCGTCGAGGCGGGGGACCGTCGAGCTTGCGTTTCCCGAGTCCGGCGGGACGGACGGCTTCGGGTGGCAGGCGAACAACAGCAGTAGGGCGATTCGGGTCATGTCCTCGTTCTCTTGGACGGTCTACGGATTGGCGCAGCAGCGGAAGCCGGTGCGTCGGTTGGCGTAGCCTGCACCATACACGTCATTACGTCGGTAGCAGCGAGCTTTGTCTTTCGTGGTGTCGTAGGCACCGCCGAGTAGAACGGCGGATTCGGGGGAGTCCCCCACCCACTCTTCGACGTTGCCGGTCATGTCGTAGGCGCCGTCGGACGTGACACAGCCGGGCATCTCGCCGGTGTAGACCGGGCGAAAACCCGTGGGTGGTCGGCCATCCCAGCAGCGGCCAGGTTGGTGCAGGTCGCTGTAGGGGTAGGTGGTGCCCTCGACCATGTCGTCGGCGAACTCGCCGTCTGCGTCGTCGTCGATGGCGGGGGCTCCTTGGCATGCGCCGATCCACTCGGACTCGGTGCACATACGCTTTCCCACAGCTTCGCAGGCGTCTTTTGCCGCAAACCAGCTCATACGGGTGGCGGGGATTTGGTGCTTGCCGGTTACGGCCTTTCCGTCGACGAGCGCGGCCTCGAAGGTGTCGATCTTGAAGACACCACCCACGCTGACCATCTGGGGCACCTCCGCCGCGATTGGCGTGACCCGTTCGGCAGCTTGACGCATTTTTTGGGCGTTTGCGGCGGCGGCAGCGGCGGTCTCGCCTAGGGCGATTTCGATCTGACGGGCCATCTGTTCGGCGCTGGAGCCGGATCGATACAGCTTGCCGTTGATCCAGATCCGCGGGGTACCGTGGGGCTCCATCTGTTTGCCGTGCTCGCCATCTGCCAGGATAGAGGCCTTGGCCCGACCGGAGCGAAGGCACTGTTCAAACGCGCCTTTTTCGACACCTGCGGCTACCGCATACTGGATGAGTGAGGTGGGGTCGAGCGCGTGCTGGTTTTTGTACGCCAGATCGTGGAAGGCCCAGAATGCGCCTTGCTCCTGGGCACAGACGGACGCTTCGGCGGCGACGCAGGCGTAGCGGTGCTTACGGTTCTTTACGCCGGGATTGCAGGCAGGGTCCAGGGGGTAGTGCTTGAAAACGAAGGCTACTCGGTCGCCAT
>JAACDH010000111.1 GCA_009936995.1 Rhodobacterales bacterium | reverse complement strand
GGGCGAGCCCTCGATCCTGCAAATGGGTGGCCATTCCCGCGTCTGAGCGCAGGAGGGATGGGTGTTGAGGGGCGATCAGTTGATCCACTCGTCGGGTTTTTGGCTTCCTTGGGACTTTCCACCCTCGATGACCTCGAAACGACGGAGCTCGCGTTCGATGACCTTGGACTTATTGATCCGCGTACGACGCCGTGCGCCCGGTCCGCGGAAATTCCACCACCCATAAACGCCGAGCCAGGCGCCGAGCCCCTGAACGCTGGCCATGGATGGAGAGATCAGGAAGCCAATCAATGAGATGCCCAAGGTGCCCCAGAGCATCATCTTGCCGCTGACCGGGAGCACAAACATCAGCAGGATGGTGTGGTCTGGGGCCAGCAGTCCGAACAGCGCGACGAGGGCGATGGCCAGCACGGGCCAGCCCAGGACGAGAGCGCCTCCAGTGGTGGCGATGTCGACGAGGAAGACCGCAACTGAGGCGCCGATCGCCGCAGCGATGACGGCGTCCCGCATCTGGTTCCCTTGCGTCAGTTGCCACACACCGGGCACAAAGAAATAAACGGTGATCAGTCCGCCCAGTACAGCCTGGGTGCTGTCGCCCTGCACCAAGAATCGGGTGAGGGGCTGCCACGGCTGAAATCCAGAGTCTAAACTATGCCATGCAAGGGCGTACACATTTACCCCGGCGTTTCGGAGTACTAGTTCGGCCACGTATAGGCCGAATAGACCAAGTAGCAGATTGCGCATCCAGGGCAGCAACTGTGGCAGATTCATCCTGGGGTTGCCCTGCATCCGTCTCCTCTGAGGGGGGTACTAACTTCCGGAAGGGCGAAACTCAACGCGATATGTTTCTCTAGAACTGGTCAAAGTCGTGGTTTTGCTGGAAATCATGTGCATTTTTGGTGCGGCTGACAGGGGATAGAATCCCAGAGTTCCTCGAGTAGAAATTCGTCTCGGACGCAGCCGAAAGGGGGTTGGCCTAAACGGCGACAGGAGCGCAGCCGCGGGCACACAGATCGGAGACGTCATCCTCTGCCAGAGGTGTGAGAAAGCCGACCGCGATGGCGTCTTCGAGGTGTGGCTTCGAACAAAGTTTGACGCTGACTAGGCCACGCTGTACTGTACGGGTGTTCATCGCAACACCTGTTTAGTAGGAGTGGGCCTTTGGAAGACCTAAGCCCCCGTCAACGAGAGATGCTTGAGTTCATCACCAGCGCCGTCGATCAGGCGGGTGTGGTGCCATCCTATCGAGAGATTGGGAGGGCCCTCGGCATCGGCAGCACCAATGCGGTCAGCGATCACCTCAAGGCGTTAATTCGAAAGGGCTACGTCGAGCGGGTTGGCGAGCCCGGACGTCCTCGGTCGCTGCGTCTCACCGCCATCGCGTCTGAGGTGCTCGAAGATGGCACCACGGTGGGTGTGCCCATGCTTGGGCGGATCGCGGCGGGCGTCCCGCTGCTCGCCGAAGAGAACTACGACGGCAGCGTTCGCGTCGATGTCTCCATGTTGCCATCGGGGGCCAAGGTGTTCGCCCTTCAAGTCACTGGCGAGTCCATGATCGAAGATGGTATTTACGATGGAGATACGCTGTTTGTCCAGCAGCAGGCGTCCGCGCGAGACGGCGATATTGCCGTGGTTCGTGTAGATGGCGACGCCACAGTCAAGCGGTACTTCAAAGAGGGTTCTCGCGTTCGCTTGCAGCCCGCAAACGCGGCTATGGAGCCAATCTACGTCGATCGCTCCTCTGGGGCTGTAGAAATTATCGGGATTGCCGTGGGTGTGTTTCGACGGCTTAGATGATGTCAACGTCCGTCTGGGGTTGGGCATTCGTGCTGGCACATGCCCTTCGCTTCGCATAGCGGACACACATGGCAGAGGACCTAAACTTGATTCGCCGGTTCATCACCGCGCTCGTTGCGCGTGAGCGTCGGCTGATTGTCGCCACTGCAATTTTGCGGTTGGCCGCGTTGTGGGCGCTCTTGGTGTTGTGCTCGGTCTTCGCAGTCTCCCAGGGCTGGGACCGCTCCGCCATTCTCATGCTGTTGGTCGGCGTGGGCGGCGTGGGTGCTTGGGCATGGATTTGGGTGCCTGTTCTCATGGGATGGCGCCCGGCTGGAAACGCACTGCGGCAGGCGCGCCTGGTCGAACATCTCGATCCCGACCTTCGCGGTCGTCTGGTCACCGCAGTTGAACGCGTCGATGGCGCCCCTCCGGGTGAGAGCGAGGCCTTAGTGGCGCTGGTGGCCCGTCGGGCTGCAAAACGGGTCGCCCTGGTTGCGCCCAGCGCTGTATTGCCTGCCTCGGGCGCTCAACGTGCGGGTTTGTTGGCGGTGTTGGCCTGGATTGTGGTCGTGCCAGCAATGTTTATGGCGCCTGGTGGCGCTCCCGGTTTGTTTCGTTGGTGGGCCGCTGGTTTCGATGCCCAAGCGGCCATCGCTGATGCCGAGGTCCACGTCGAAGAAG
>JAACDH010000110.1 GCA_009936995.1 Rhodobacterales bacterium | reverse complement strand
GCTCGCGCCACGCCGATGTCAGTACGTCAGCGGTAATGCGGGTATGATCTAGACGTGCAGAAACTCGTCTACGATGGGCTCCAAAGGTGCCCCTACCTCCCAGGCCGCGTGGCCCGAATGCCGCTGTATCGCCAGCTGCGCCCGCTCACCCTCGTCGAATCCGACGCTCGGTTCGCGAACGCTGAGCGCCGAGTGGGCCAGTGTTTGTATCTAACCGCCTGTCCCACCTGTTCGGAATGTCAGGGGCTTCGGGTGCTGGTCGACGAGTTTAAACCTAGCAAGAGTCAGCGCCGGGTTCGGAATCGTTGGGGCGACGATATGCGCATCGAATACGGCCGGGCAATCTTCAATCAAGAGAAGCTCGATCTGTTTAATCGCCACAAGCGCGAGCGTGGGCTCATCGACGAGGGCGATGAGGAGATGACGCACTTAGGCTACGTGAGCTGGCTGGTGGACAGCTGCTTCCACACCATGGAGATGCGCTACTACCTGCGTGACGAGCTGATCGGCGTGAGCATATTAGATCTTGGAAAGACGTCGATGAGCTCAGTGTATTTCTACTTTGAGCCGAGTGAAGAGGTGAATAAGCTCTCGCCCGGCGTGTACTCGGCGCTCCAAGAGATCGAGTTCTGCAAGCGGTCTGGCCGTAAGCACCTGTACCTGGGCTTATACGTGAAGGACTGCAGGAGTCTGTCGTACAAGTCGGATTATGGGCCGCACGAGGTGCTTCGGGACGGAGATTGGCGCCGAGGCGAGCCCTAGCGAGTCTGCGGTGCGAACCCGCCTGAGCCGATTCTGCAGGAATTCGCTCAGGCGCTGCTCGCTCAACCGCAGTTCGCGCTCCCCTAGATCTGGAGCCGCCGCTGAGCGACCGGTGTTCTGACCCAAAATCAAGCGCTCCCCGATGCTCGGGTGAGTACGGTCCTCTGGGCGCTGCTCGCCCGGGGTGTTGTGGGGTCTCCACGGCGTTCCGGCCGTTTGGCTCCACCCGTGCCGTGGTCGACAATGCCACCGACGAAGGACGTACCGCGAGCCTTCGGGTGCAGTTCGCTTTCCTGAAGCGTGTCGGGTTGAAGTAGATTGTGGTTTCGGAGGGCGGTTGCAGCCAGGTGATCGCATCGACGAGTGGAAGATCGACCGAGTGTTGGGCACGGGCGATACGGCGTCGGTGTATGCCTGCCATCGCGTTGGCGCTGACGACGCGCTGGTTGCCATCCGGGTGCTCGACGAAGCCGCGCTGCGCATGCCGGGCGCGCGGGACCGACTCGCCCGCGAGGCGAAGCTGTTGTTCAACCTCGATCATCCGGGCCTGGTCGGGATGCGCGAGGTTCGGAGTGAGGCCACCCCACCCTACCTGGTGATGGACTTGGTCCAAGGCCGAACCCTGCGCGCTCGAATGGACGAAGGGGACCTGTCTTTCGAAGAGGCGGTGGGCATCTGCGAGCGGCTGACCGAGTCGGTGGCTTATTTGCATCAGCGCGGCATTCAACACCGGGACTTGAAGCCGGCGAATGTGCTGCTTCGCGACGGTGGTGGGTTGTGTCTGGTCAACTTTGGGCTGGTGCTCGAAGAGGGCGCGAACCGGATGACCGCCGATGGCGTGCGGATGGAGACGGTGTCGTATGTGCCGCCCGAATGTGACGTTTCTGCGGCGACCGATGCGGTGAAGTGGGATGTTTATGCTCTGGGCGTCATGTTCTGGGAGTTGCTGGTTGGGCGAGCGGCCTTTCCCATGCACGCCAATGAGGATCCCCTGGCGGCCGCCCTCCGCGTGGTTGCGGCCAAGCGCAGCCATCCGCCCCTCGACCCCGGCGCCGGCATGCCGCTGTACTTGCGGGCGCTGATTCGCGACATGACTCATCTGCAGCCGAAACAGCGCCCGGACGACGCCCACACGGTGCTGTTTCGTATGCAAACGGCCACCCCCGCCGACCATCTAACCGCGATGGAGACGCTAGATTGGCCGGGGCTTACCCCCGGAGGTGTGCAAACCCTAGACGAGATATTCTGTCCAGAGGACCTCACCGAACACGAACGTAAGAGGCTCGCAGTTGGCGAATTTGCGGTGGCCAGGTGGGAGCGCTTCGCCGGCCCGGCGTTGTTCGCGTTCTTTACGCTGGGTGTGCTGTTTCTCGCTGGAATACTGGGTTGGACGTTTGGTCAGAACGCAGATCGGTCGCCGTCTCTTGTGGTGTCTCCCCCGCCGCGAGAGGCGACGTTCGATACGCGAGCGAGGGTCGACACCAAGTCGGTCCAGCAGGAACAGATGCCGGGGACCGCTGCGGCTACGACGCGGACTCCCAAATCGACGGAGCCGGTGACTGAGCGGGCTCCAGCGGCGGTCATTCAGGTCGGCCTTCCGGTCACCATTGACAGCTTCAAAATATGGATGAGCGCTCATCCAGAATGGAAAAAAGCTGTAGCTATCGCCGAGGGGAGAGCCAACGATGGCTACTTGGCCAACTGGGACGCCAAGGCGGCGAACGGTCCCGCAACCTCGGTGAGCTGGGTGGCTGCTGCGGCGTACTGCCGGGCGCGGGGCGCGTTGGCGCCGTTAAGTGCCGCCCCGGAGCGCTGGGCTATCGGACCGAATCAGCCGCACCAAGAGTGGCGGGTCAAGGCGGGCCGCGCGGCATGGAGAACCAGCGACGGTCGAGATCACACAGGTGTCGACGAGAAATCTACGTCGGAATTGACCGGCTTCCGCTGTGCAAAACCGTAGGAACATGCGTGGCCAGCGCGTACCCAACCGGCGCGTGGCACCTCCTTGTCCCATTTTATCTTCGGTTCGGATAGGATGCCAGAATGTCCTCGCCCTCGTCAGCAATCGGCCCGCTGTGGAATGCCCTCCGCAACGACGCTGTCCAGCTTGAACTCACTCTCGCTCGTGTGGGGCAGGCCATTGGATTCTTTGCGCTGCTGATCTCGCTTTGCTTCTCGGCGCTGGTGTCATCCGACATGGGCTTCCAGTTGGCGTTGTTCTCGACCTGGACGCTGGCCTGGTTCACGTTGTCGCATACCGCGATGAAGATCGGGTGGGCTCGGCAGCAGTTTACGTTCGTCAACCCCATGGTCGAGGTTGTCATTCCCGGCTTTGGTATGCTGGTGTTGACCAAGGTGGGTGGCGCGGAGTACGCCCTGGGTTCTTGGGTTCCCCCGCAGATGTTCGCGCTGTTCATCTCGGCGTCTATCTTTCGGCTGAGACCTGCACTGCCAATTTTCATGGGCTGCGTGGCGGCGATCGAGTACGGCATCATCTACTTCATGGTGGTGTTGCCGGTTGTCGGCAGCGACCCGCCTCTCTGGGCACTTCCTGCTGTGCAGTACGTTCGCATGGCCACGCTGGTGTTGATGGGCGCCGCAGGGTCGGCTGCGGTGGTGCTATTTCGCCGGACGATGGCACGGGCATTAGGCAGTGTTCGAGGCCAAGACTTGTTCGGAAAGTACCGCCTGGGCGCCGAGATCGCCTCGGGTGGCATGGGCACGGTGTTTGCGGCAACCTACTGCCCTGAGGGTGGATTCGAGCGGCCTGTGGCCATCAAGCGAATCCATCCACACCTCGCCAAGAACGAGGCTTTCTTGGCTCGATTCCGCACCGAGGCCGAGCTGTGTGCGCGACTGGCTCATCCAAATATCGTGGCGGCGATGGACTTTGGCAGGGTGGACGATAGCTACTTTTTCGCGATGGAATTCATCGATGGCGTCACCCTTCACGACGTGCTCTCCCATCATCGACTGACCAACGAATTACTGCCCACCTCGGTCGTGTGTTGGTTGGTACGACAGATCCTCGAAGGGCTCAAATACGCCCATTCTGGCGCTCGAGACCGTCGTGGAAAGTTGCTGCACATTGTGCATCGCGATCTCAGTCCACACAATGTGCTGCTCGACGTCAGCGGACAGGTGAAGATCAGCGACTTTGGCGTGGCCCGGGCGCTGGGTGATGCTCAGGATATGCACACTCGAAACATGGCGGGAAAGCCTGCGTACATGGCGCCAGAGCAACTTTCGAAGAACCAGCTCGACGAGCGAGCCGACCTGTTCAGCATCGGCATTCTCACCTGGGAGGCGCTCACCAATCGGCGGCTGTTCCGCAGAAACAACGAGGGCGCCACCATCCTCGCGGTGATGGACGGAAAGGTGCCTCGGCCATCCTCTCTGCGTCCCCAGCTGTCTGGGAACTGGGATAACTTTTGTGTGCGGGCGCTGGCCCCAAAACCCGAGGATCGCTTCCAATCTGCGGCGGGAATGTTGGTCCAGCTGGCCGAAATACAACAGTTGGATGGCTTCGCTGGTCCCGATGAAGTGGGTCGACTGGTTATGGAAGCTCGCGAAGAGAACCTGCCCGATCTGGAGTTAGACGCATGAGTCGCGCACAGCATTTCCGAGACTATTTAGCGAAGAAACCGGGGGATCGATTCGCCATGTACAGCCTGGCACTCGAGCTCAAGAAGGCGCACGAGCCAGGTGCCGAGGCAGCCTTTCAAGCGTTGCTGGCCCTGCATCCACACTCCGGTGCCGGGTGGTACCAGTACGGTGAGTTTTTGCGGGAAGACGAGCAATT
>JAACDH010000648.1 GCA_009936995.1 Rhodobacterales bacterium | reverse complement strand
CCCGCCTTCTAATCCCCGCGGGGTTGCGCCAAAGAAGCGACGGCGGCGCAAGAAGCCGTTGGGCGTGCTGTCTCAAAATGAACTGATGAGTCCCGTCAAGGCGGCCCCCAAACGGAGGCAACGCCCCCCCGAACCGCGGTCCACCCAGGCCGACATCGATTTGTTCGCCGATCTAGACGGCCTTCTGAGCGCTGAAGACTAGTCGCTGGCGGGTCGATGAGGCCGCTCGTATCGAGCGGCTGGACGCTGTAGACGCCACTCGCTGACCGAACAGCTACTGAAGCTGGTCGGTGATGTCGACCAACGTGAGGAAACGCCACTCGGCACCGGAGCTGGGAAGCGCCGTGTACGCCAAAATGATCCGGCCATTGGACTCGGTGAGCGCGGGTTCGCCACACGCGGTGTGACTCGTAGCGATGCGCACCGACTTCTCACCATCGACCGTCGCCACGGTGACGTAGTTACCCTGCTGGGGGTCGTCGGCCGCAAACGCAACCCACTTACCGTCGGCGCTGATCGCCGGACGACCGCGGTGGGGCAATCGAACGCCCTTGGAGATCCGCTTGGCATCGCCGCCGTTGTCGTCAACCGACATCAAATCCCATTCGCCTGCGCCACGGGAGCCGTCGAAGTAGAGCAGTCGGCTGTCGTCGGCCGCATACACAGGTCGCGTTTGGTCGCCGGGGCCCTGGACCACGTGCTTCTCCATGCCGTCGGAGAGACGGTGGGTGAAGATGTCTTCTGTGTCCGCGTGCTTACGCGTGAACAGCAAGGTGCTAGCGTCGGACGTGAACATCGGGACACTCTCGGTTCCAGCTGTCTTGGTCACGTGCGCCAAGTTGCCCGAGTTAGAGTCGCGGGTACGAATATCACCGTTACCCGTCTCTTTCGCGACGAAGCTCATCATGGAGCCATCGGTAGAGATGGCCGGGAACGTGAGATGCCCCGGAATTTGCGATGTGGGGATCATCTCGGCCGCTTGACCCGCACCCGGCTGATAGAAATACAGCCGGTACTGACCACCCTGATTGGAGCCCTCGAACACAATGAGGCCTTGAGGGTGCCAGGTGGGGTTGGCCGCGACCTGATCGCCGCCAGAGAAGGCGCTTCCGCCAGGAAGAACCACGTTGGTGCCGTCTTTTGAGATAGCACCGTTTACCTCTGACATGAACAGGTCGACCTGTCCAGCCAGACGATTGACCTCGAACGCGACGTGCTTGCCGTCCTGTGAAAACACAGGATGCATGACGTGACCGTCACCGTTGAACCGCACTTGTCCGGCTTGAGCGGCGACAGAAGCCAGCAAACCGAGCGTTACGAGCCCGCTGAGGAGATAGCGAGACACAGACATCAGACCTCCGAATAAAAGGGGGTGGGGGTACTCTGACACAGAAACCGCCGGTCGCCATCGAGATTCCCGATGTCGTGCCTGGTCCCTGTCCGAGTAGTGTACCGCCTCCTTGAAACCACTGGTGCATACCACGAGCGAACGCCTCTCGGAAACGCCTCGCTCGTATACGATCCGCGCGGTATGATTCCCGCCTCTTCTCGTCAGGAATGCATCCATGCGTCAATGCGCGATCTCCCCTGTAGATGGGCACCTCGTCGAGCGTCTGTTGGCGGATGCGAGCGCCCTCGGTCATGCACTTGAAGCAGCGACGGCTGCGCAGCGTGCGTGGCGCGAAACACCCCTCTCCAAGCGCATCAATATCCTCACTCGGGCGGTGGCGAATGTCGAGGCGCTATCGGACCAAATCTCAGCCGAGTTGACGCTTCAGATCGGACGACCCAGTCGCTACGCCGCGGGCGAAGTCGCTGGGTTCTCCGAACGAGCCCACAAGATGATCGCGCTGGCGCCCAGCGCGCTCGCCGATAAACCGACCGCGCCAAAGGCGGGATTTCAACGTTTTGTTCGCCGTGAACCGGTGGGCGTGGTGTTGGTGCTCGCCCCGTGGAACTACCCATACCTGTGTGCGGTGAACGCGGTTTGGCCGGCACTTATTGCCGGAAACTCCGTGCTACTCAAGCACAGCGAGCACACACCCACCTGCCCAGAACACATCTACAACGCACTTAAGGACGCCGGCCTCCCTGAAGGCGTGTTTCAGTACCTACACCTGAGCCACGAAGCCGTCGCCGAGGCCGTCGCCGACCCCCGGGTGGACTACATCGCCTTCACCGGCTCAGTGGCCGGTGGGCGCGCGGTGCACCAAGCCGCCGGCGGGCTATTCAAGGCCGTGGGCCTCGAGCTGGGCGGAAACGACGCCGGCTACGTGCGCGCCGATGCCGACCTCGACTTCGCGGCCGAAAACCTGTCCGACGGCGCCTTCTTCAACAGCGGCCAATCGTGCTGCGGCATCGAGCGCAGCGTGGTGCATCAAAGCGTGTTCGAATCCTTCGTCGAGAAGCTGGTCGGTCACGCGTCCAGTTTGGTAGTCGGCGATCCCCGCGAGGCGCGAACCACCATGGGACCGGTCATCCGCACCGAGGCCGCCGACCGAATCCGGCAGGTGATTGCGGCGGCCATCGAAGCAGGCGCAAAACCCTTGGTCGACCCCGCTCTGTTCCCGATCGCCAAGCCCGGGACGCGCTATGTTGCGCCACAGGTCTTGGTGAACGTCACGCCCGACATGGACGTGGTCCGAGAAGAGATCTTCGGCCCAGTTGTGGTCGTCATCCCCGTGGCCAACGACGCCGAGGCTATCCGGGTGATCAACGACGATCGCTATGGCCTTACGGCCTCCATCTGGACCGCCGACGTCGACGCCGCGCTCGCCCTCGCCGACCAAATCCACACCGGCACAGTGTTCATGAACCGGTGCGACTACCTCGACCCCGAGCTCGCCTGGGTCGGCGTCAAACATTCCGGTCGCGGCGCCAGTCTCTCCAGCGTTGGTTTCGACGCACTCACCCGACCTAAGTCCTTCCACCTTCGGCTAAAAACCCGCTGAGGTCCTCATGATCGGCAACTGGAATTACCCCACATCCATCCGCTTCGGCGTCGGACGAATCCAAGAAATCCCAGCCGCCGCTGCCGAACTGGGAATCCAAAGGCCACTGATCGTCACCGATCCCGGTGTCGCCGCACTGCCCATCTGCGCCGAGCTTCAGGCCATCTGCGCCAACGGATCGCTCACCGCGGAGCTGTTCACTGGGGTTTCGGCGAATCCAGTCGGCGCGAACGTAGACCGGGGCGTAACCGCCTTCAAAAACTCAGACTGCGATGGCGTGATCGCCTTCGGAGGCGGCGCGGGCCTCGACGTGGGCAAGGCCATCGCGCTGATGGTCGGCCAGACTCGGCCCCTGTTCGACTTCGAAGATGTTGGGGACGGATACACCCGGGGCGACGTGAACGGGATGGCGCCCGTCATCGCTGTACCCACCACCAGCGGAACCGGCTCGGAGGTCGGCCGTGCGTCGGTGATCATCGATCCGACCACCCAAACGAAGAAGGTCATCTTCCACCCAAATATGCTGCCGGCCAGGGTAATCTGCGACCCCGCGCTCACCGTAGGACTGCCCAAGCACCTCACCGCAGCCACCGGCATGGATGCGCTCTCCCACGCCCTCGAAGCCTGGTGCGCTCCAGGCTTTCATCCCGCGGCGGACGGCATCGCCCTCGAGTCCATGTCCCTGGTTCGTCGAGCGTTAGGCCGAGCAGTTGACGATGGCACCGACCTTCAGGCACGCGCCCAGATGATGGCGGCCAGCACCATGGGCGCCACCGCCTTCCAGAAGGGCCTGGGCGGCATGCACGCCATGGCCCACCCCATTGGGGCGATCATCGGCGCCCACCATGGCCTCATCAATGCGATCGTCATGCCGTACGTGTTGGTGCACAACCGGTCGGCCATCGAGCACCGTATCGGCGATCTGGCCCGCTACCTCAACCTGGGAGATGGTGAGTTTCTCGACTTCCTTCGTTGGGTTTTAAAGATACGCGACCGGATCGGAATCCCACACACTCTTGAAACGATCGGCATGACCGATGCCCACTGTGCGCAGCTGGCTCCCATGGCGCTCGCCGACGCCGCCGCCGGAGGAAATCCAATACCGCTCACGTTAGAAAGCCTCGAATCCCTGTACCGCAACGCACTCACCGGCAATCTGCCCGTGGAGTGATATGGTCCCCGACCTTCGGAGGTGATCTTGGGAAGCAAAGCACGCGGCGGTAAGGGCCGTCATCAAATGAAGCAGGGACCCGCAAGAGGCCCCGGTGCCCGCAAAGCCGGCAGTTTGCCGCCCAAATTGCAGGTGCGGCTGGCTCAGGCACACAAACAACGCAAAGACGGTGACTTCACCAATGCCGCCAAGACGTTCATGCAGATGGCCGAGAAGGCTAACCAAGCAGGCAAGCACGGCATTGCTGTGCACTTGGCCATCCAAGCCGCTCGCTGCTTATCCGCCAGTGGCGACGAACCAGGTGCAATCGCCCACGGCGCCATCGCGGTCGGGTACGCAACCCCCATGCAACAACGCAAGAAGGTAGCGTCACGCTTTGGCAAGTTCGTGCAGCGCCTTCGAGCGAAGGACCACGGCACGGCAGCCGACACCATCGAAGCCGACGTCCGCGACCGCTTGGGCCTGAGCAAGCTTCCCGAGCCCGGCACGGGTGCCGTCGTCAACCGCGCTGCCCGCCGCGGCCTTCCTAAGAATTGTGGCGTCTGCGCTGTCCGCGTCGAGCCCGCCAAGGTGGTCTTTGACGAGGATGGCTCCGCAGATTGCCGCTCTTGTGGCGCAGTGCTCTCTAGCTAGTCACTGCCGGCGGTGGGCCAAGCGCCCATCGCGTCATGGCTCAACGTCTCCAACGGGGATAGTGTGGCCCGCCTAAAAGGGTCACACGCCATGAACAATAAGTACCGGACACATTGGTGCGGAGATCTCCGCGACACGAACATTGGCCAAGAGGTTCGCCTCTCGGGTTGGCTCTGGCGGGCCCGGAACTTGGGCAAGCTCTTGTTCCTCGATATCCGAGATCGCACAGGTATTACCCAATGCGTGGTCGAGGTCGACCAAGACGTCGCCAAGGCCGCAGCCGAGATTCGCCAGCAGTCCTCGGTGACCATCACGGGTAAGGTCGTTGCCCGCGAGCGCGTCAACGACAACATGCCCACCGGCCAAATCGAAGTCCAGCTGGCCACCATCGTGGTCCAGGGCGCCTCGGCTCCCCTGCCCTTTCAGATGGGTGATGATCCCAAGACCAGCGAAGCTCAGCGCCTGAAGCACCGATTCCTCGATCTGCGTCGCGACGTCATGCAGCGCAACATCGAGCTCCGCTGTAACGTGGTCGCCAGCATCCGCCGTCGCATGGTCGAGCAGGGGTTCCTCGAAATCCAAACGCCCATTCTCACCGCCAGCAGCCCCGAAGGCGCCCGCGACTACCTGGTGCCCAGCCGGCGCTACCCCGGTCAGTTCTACGCGCTTCCCCCAGCGCCGCAGATGTTCAAGCAGCTGCTGATGGTGAGTGGCTTTGAGCGCTACTTCCAAATCGCCCCCTGCTTCCGAGACGAAGACGCCCGCGCCGACCGCAGCCCCGGCGAGTTCTACCAACTCGACATGGAGATGAGCTTCGTCGAGCAAGACGACGTGTTCGAGGCCATCGAGCCCGTCCTCGAGGGCATCTTTCGTGAGTTCAGCGACTGGGAGAGCACCCCAGCGCCGTTCCCCCGCATCCCGTATGCCGAGTCCATGCTCAAGTACGGCAGCGACAAGCCAGACCTTCGCAATCCCCTCGAGATCACGGACGTCACCGAGGTCTTCGTCGGCTCGGGCTTCGGCTTCTTCGAGAAGGCCATCGAGGGCGGCGCCGTGGTTCGCGCCGTTCCCGCTCCCAAAGCCGCCGGCAACAGCCGCAAGTGGTTCAACGACGTCGAAGGTCAAGCCAAGAAGCTCGGTGCCGGCGGCATGGCCTGGATCGCCCTGACCGAAGAAAAGCTCAAAGGCTCCGCAGCCCGCTTTATCGACGACGAGCGCTTGGCGGCCCTGAAAGAGAAGTGCGGCATCAACACCGGCGACGCCCTGTGTTCCTTCTGCGCCGAGCCCAAAAAGGCGGCCAAGTACGCCGGAGGCATCCGCAACCACCTGGGACAGCTCCTCAATCTGCTCGAGCAGGGCACGTTCAAGTTCTGCTGGGTGGTCGACTACCCGTTCTACGAGCGCGACGAAGAGACGGGCGAGCTCGACTTCAGTCACAACCCGTTCTCGATGCCCCAGGGCGGAATGGACGCCCTCGACAACCAAGATCCCGAGACGATTCTGGCCTACCAGTACGACATCGTCTGCAACGGCATCGAGCTGTCTAGTGGCGCTATCCGGAACCACATGCCCGAGCTGATGCTGAAGGCGTTCTCGAAGGTCGGCTACACCGAAGATCAGGTGAAAGAAGAGTTCACCGGTATGTTCACGGCGTTCCAGTACGGCGCGCCTCCCCACGGCGGTTTGGCGCCTGGCGTCGACCGGATGGTGATGCTCTTGGCCCACCAAGAAGACATCCGTGAGGTCATCGCCTTCCCGCTGAATCAGCAGGCCCAAGATCTAATGATGGGCGCGCCTTCGCCGGTAAAAGACCTCCAGCTCAAGGAACTACACCTGGGCATTCATTGGCCCCAAGACAGCAGCGAGGATTAACAAACCCTTTCATTCGGTCCAGCTGGCGCAACCGCTACACCGCGAGCACGCCCTCTACCGCCTGCATCATCGCTACCCTGCGCTGGGTCTCGGGGCTGCTGCCATCCAGCAGGGAGGCCGTCTCGGCGAGCATCACCTTCAGCGGCACCCAAGTGACCGAAGGGTCGGCGGTTCGCGTCGCGCCCTCGGGAATTCGGTGAGGACGCCAGGCCAACATGAGGTCGGTGGCACCCTTGAGGAGTGCGTCGACCGCTCCGTATCCTAGGCGAGCGGCCACCATGCGGTCGCGGTACGAGGGGCGTCCGCCGCGGACGACGTGGCCCAAGATCACCCCTCGGGCGTCGACGCCAGGCAGCGCCACATCCAAGCGATCCTGCAGACTGGTGACCAACTCCATGGTGGGCATGGCCACCCCCTCAGCTTTGACGATCAACACCCGGCGAGGCCCCGGATCAGCCCCAAATACTCGGGCGATCTCGTCGGCTAGCGAGGCCACCAGATCTTCATCGGGGGTGCGCCCCTCGGGAAACAAGACGAGGTCGGCACCTGCGGCGATGGAGGCGGCCATGGCCAGGTATCCACACTGGCGTCCCATCACCTCGACCACGAAGGCACGGCGATGCGCCCGTGCCGTGTCCGAGATTCGGTCCAGGGACTCGAGGATGGTGTTCAGCGCAGTATCCACGCCGATAGAGGTGGCGGTTGAACCAATGTCGTTATCGATGCTAGCCGGGATGCCCACCACCTGAATCTCACTCTCGATGGCCAGCGCATGGGCACCGGTGAGTGAACCGTTGCCGCCGATGACCACCAGATTGCCGATGCCCGCATCCCGTAAGTTCTGAAGGGCTCGACAACGCCCATTCTTGGTGCGAAAGTCCTTGGAACGTGCTGAACCGAGCAACGTACCGCCCATTGCGCCGGCCGGGCGAAGACTTGGAATCGGCTCGACAAAGTCACCGACGACCTGAGTCAGCGCGGTGAACTCGCCGGCCATCAAGCCTTCGTACCCTCGCCGAACCCCCACAACGTCGACGCCACGAGCGGCTGCAGTCCGGGCGATGGCACGCAGCGCCGCGTTCATGCCGGGCGCGTCACCGCCAGAGGTGAGCACGGCGATTCGAGGACGTTGGGATAAGCTGTTCATCCCACCAGCCTAGCCGGATTGAGGCAACGAGTCCTCCACTTAGGAGAGTCCGGCCACCGCGGGTTGGGACAAGACCAAACCGGACACGCCATTGTAGTAGCCATAGAGCACTGTAAATACCGATAGAAACGCAGGCCACGGAAGCTCTGTCGCGGCGTGCTGGTGAATCTCTATGAGGGTTCGCTTGCCGTCCACCGACGCCAGCGAACGAAGCAACCACGGCGACAGTCGCATCTTGATCGACAGCTTGGCCATACAGGCGTCGATCTTCATTAAGCCCGAACGCTCGATCTCGCGGGCAATGGCCAACCCGGACTTGACCAAGAACCGGGGCACCACCGTTGGGCCCAGGGACAGCTGCGTCACCGACTTCGCAGCCTTGACCGCAAAGAAGCTGTGCCGAGATACCACTCCGCTTCGGTTCGCCTTAGATACGGGTAGCGCTCACACAAATATCGGACGCAGGCTTCCAAAGGTCCTCCTTGAACAATGGGAGTGAGGCTGGGTGGCTGATGCCCATGCGCTCGGCCATTTGACTGCGATTACCTACTTCCGCGCCCAACCTCGCTTGCATGACTGCGCTCGTCAACCACCTTCTCGTCGGAGACCCCGAACAACCAAGTTGACGAACGGGTGATGTGAGGCGCCAAAACAACCACAAGCTGCTCCCCGTCCACGCCTCGCGGAGGATGACGCCTTGTGTGTCACCCGTCCCAATGTCGCCCGCGTATCTACCAGCCTTCAGGCCACGGAGGAGGCACTTCTCCCGGGTACTTGGTCGGTAGGTCGAACAACAGGAAGTACAGCGTACCGGTATAGGTGATGGTGGCGTCATCCAGAGCCTCTTCGCTGTCCTGTTCGATGACCAAGTCCAGCTGATCGAGGAAGAAGTCTGCGAAGTCCTTGTCTGCGGCGCTGGGATAATCCGATTTGAGCAAGTCGGTAATCAGGCGTTTGGCCTCCTGGGCCTCGGCGCCCGCTGGCTGAAACGTGCCCTCGTAATCGTATCGGGCATCTTCGGAGCCAATGATGGCCAAGGCGTACATCAACAGCTCGGCGTCCTGAAGCATGATGCGGTAGTCGATGGTCTCAGCGGTGTCACCGGTGGTGTGGTACCAGCTAAATCCGATGTTGGTGAACCACAGCGCAGGCACGGGTAGCTCGGCCGTGTAAAATTCATCTTGATCGCTTGAGAACACCGGAATCACATCGCGATGGATGAAGTACACCGGTGACTTGAGGAACGAAGCAGCCTCCTGCCAGCGGGCCTTGAGCGCGGGTGACCGCTCTGAACCGATCAGCACGATGGGCGCGAAGTCGGGGAGGCTGGCGCGGCCCAATGGGTCCGTGGACACGCCACACACGATCTTGTCGGCGGGCACAGTCGGGGCGTTGATCCACATCTCGGCGCCGTCGAGACCGGCCTCTTCGTCGTCGGTAAACAGGAACACTGTGGAGCGCCCCGGGACGGCGTCGTGCTCGAGCATGACCCGAGCAAGCTCTAGGTTCATGGCCACCGCAGCGGCATTATCAAAGGCGCCGTTGAACACGTCGCCACCGCTGTCGACGCCCAAGTGGTCGTAATGGGCCATCACGACCATATACTCGTCTGCCAAGGCGGGATCGGAACCGGGGAGCAAGCCCACTAGGTTGTATCCCGTGTCGGAAAGCGCATCGACGACATTTCCGTTCTGATCTATCTTTTTACGACCTGGCCAGCCACTATTGGGGTAGGAGAACACGTATCCGCCGTCGTCGCCCAGGGGCTCCAGCCCAATCTCGATCATCTCGCCGAGGATGTAGTCCCGGGCGTCGCTAGAGCCCTGTGACCCAGGTACGCGCCCACCCAGCGAATCATCGGCCAGGACGTCCACGTGGGCCTTCATGCGGTGGGGGTCGATGAGACCGATGATCTCGGCGGTCACCGGTGGCTGTGGTTGCGGTGCGGCTTGCTCTTCGGGGCCGTGACATGCCAGAATGAATAGGGTCCAGAACATGGGTTCTCCAATGCGCCAGACCGTAGCTGCGTATTCATTGGAAGTCATGCAAAAACCCCGTGCTCCAAGAATCGATGCAGGAATTGACACAGAGCCGACTTCCAACGCGAACACCTTGAGTCGCGCCCAGATACCTAAACTTACCGTATCGCCAGCCCCTTCACAGCCCACCACGTCAAACCGCGCGCGTCACTGGCTGGGAGGAACCTCTAGAGGAATCCACCCGTGCATGCTTTCCACCTGGCCTTTCCGATTCGAGACATCGCATCCACCCGCGCGTTTTACGTCGATCTGCTGGGCGCCACACAGGGACGCTCCGCTGACCGGTGGATTGACTTCGACTTCTGGGGCCATCAAATCAGCGCGCATGTAACGGAGCCCGCGTCTGTGGTGACCCGCAACGAGGTGGATGGCAAGCGCGTTCCGGTGCGACACTTCGGGGTCATCTTGCCGTGGGGTGAGTTCTGGAAGTTGGCGCATCGTCTAGAGAAGGCGGGTATCACCTTCATCATCGCGCCCTACATCCGTTTCGAGGGCGAGGCAGGAGAACAAGCGACCATGTTTTTTCTAGACCCCAGTGAGAACGCATTGGAGTTCAAGAGCTTCCAGGACCCCACACAGGTGTTCGCCCGTGAATCGGGACGGACAACGGCGGAGACGGCAGCCTCCTGACCCAATCGATTGAGCGCGCCGCCAGGTCGGCAAACCCTTGCGCCCCCAAGCGCACACCGCTGTCAACGCCGAACGGAACCACGGCACCTCCACTACAGTGGTGGGGACACGTCCTGGGGGCAACTAAACCCCAGCGCGGTCACCGACACCGCGTCAGGAACACTTGTGACCGAAGCCCCAGTCCGCCCCGCTAATACCATCCGGTCCCTCTACCACGTCTCCAGCTCGATGCTGTGCCTGGTGGTGGCCGAGGAGGTCCTTCCGGTCTGGGCCTTGCTGCCCGCCTGCACAACATTCGCAGGCACGCTGTGGACCGTTGAGATCTGGCGACGCTTGGCGCCCGAAATCAACACAACCGTGTTGCAGCGCCTGTCGCTCATCGTCCATCCCTCCGAGCGGACGAGGGTGCTCTCTGGCACCTGGTACATCAGCGCCTTGGTTGTCTTAGCCGCCATCGGCGATCTCGAACTCATCGCCGTCGCGCTGGCCGTGGTGGGTCTTGGCGACCCCGCCGCAGGTCTCGTGGGTCGGCGCTGGGGACGGCTCCGCATTGCGGGTCAGCGCACCGTAGAGGGCGCTCTTGCATACGCAATGGTCGGAGCATTGGGCGCGGCCCTGTGCCTTCAACAGTGGCACCCAGGTTCGGCGGTTTGGGCCATCGCATTGGGCGGCGCCGTGGCAGGCTCACTTACAGAACTCTTTAGCGGGCGAGTTGACGACAACCTCACTGCCCCACTGGCAGCCGCGGCGGGGGCAGCCGCGATTCGCTGGCAAGTCCTGTGATGGCTCTAACGGCCTAAAACCGTTGGCGATATGAGGACAAATCAACGCTCGATTTTGGTCTTGAAAGAGAGCTTCCGGTTCACGAAGCTGCCCACGGAGGTCGGCGTCGATCGGGTGATCGCCGAACTCAAGGACTCAAATGGGAACCTGGCGACCGGCCCTGCCCCAGCCCATAACCAACGTGATTGTCCGGGATTTCCGAATGGACGATGTTACGAAATCCATTTTCTGATATTTATACCTATCACAGCCGCACCCCGGATCTCTTCTATGAAGATGTTTGCCTCATCTCCACACGAGCGCCTCTCGCATGCCGAGGTGGTTGAACGGGTGACGCTTTTGGCGCCAGGCATCATCGTCATGCGCGAGGTGCCAGCGCCAAACGTCGTCACGGTCCGCCAGCTATTCGAACAGGCAGCTATTTTGCTCAATGACGAGCCCATGTTTGGATTGATCGCCGATCTCCGTCAAGCCGGCTTTCCCACTGCTACAGTCCGGCACCAAATTAGAGAAGAGGTTTCTGCGCTCGGGTGTTCTAGGATGAGCCTTGTCATGGCGAAGAACAGCGTGTTCCAGGTGGCCGCAAAATTCATCATCGTTGGCCTAAGAGTTACAGATACCAGCCTGCACAATAGTGTTGATGAAGCGCTGAAAGATATCCTAAATGACTAAACACCTTCTGACCCCATGCAGGCTGTCAGCAACCGAAGGGCCTGAAGTGCAAGTGATACCCACACCGTCCAGAAGTATTGACCGAGATATCCCATGAATAAGTCATCTAATTCTCTGGTCCAAGAGGCGATCGGCCACCTGACAGACATCCTGTCTGGCACCTGTACAATCAAGTTAGAGCAACTCGATGCCATCCAAGACCAGGAGCGCACGGAGCTCTTCGCTGGCTTGCTCTTCCTCCACGAAGATCTCGAGCTACGGCAAAGCGAGATGCTGCAGGCGCAGGCACAGCGCGACCTGGCGTACAAATCCGCACTAAATCGCAGCCGGCAGCAGTTCGAGCTAATTATGTCCGAGTTCGAAGGGGTCTTTTGGGTGCTAGACCACGACCTGGCATTCCTGCAGGTCGGCGAATCGCCCGTACATTCTTACAACTCGCTGCAGCCGCAGGCTGGAGTCTCCCTCGCTTCACTGATCGGCACGAAGGACCCGCTCCTTCTCTCCTGCCGCAACGCCACTTTGGGCACCCGTTCGACCCTGGACTGGGTGTGGCGAGGGCGCACATATCAGGCCACCATCGCTCCCTATGCACACAAGCCAGACGCCCCCCTAGGCGCAGCAGTCGTCGCCTTCGACGTGACCGAACAACGCCATCTCCAGGAGCGGCTGAATCAGTCCGACGTCTTGAAGGGCGTGTTCACCGCCATGCATGGGACCGTGGCCTACGAGGTCAAGCACTGGGGCGAGGTGGACGAGGAGATTGTCT
>JAACDH010000647.1 GCA_009936995.1 Rhodobacterales bacterium | reverse complement strand
TGCGAAGTATCGAGTCGATCAAGCGCATGGTAGCCGAGGGCATCGGCACGGCCTTTGTGTCTCAGTACGCCCTGAACGACCGCGAGGGCCTCAGCCTGTGTACGGGTCCACTGCTGCAGAGAGAGCTGGCGCTAATTTCCCGTGAAGATCGGATGCAAAGTGCTGCGGCGACTGCGTTTATGGGGTTGATGGCTGCGTCTGTTTAACCCGCGACCACCCCATCGAGAACCGGCGGCACCTGCAACGTCCGCAATCGCTCCTCACACGGGCCCAGCGCCGCGCCAACTCTACGCAGCACCGACGGAGACAGCAACATGCGCGTGTGCCCCAGCGAATCGAAGCCCTCGTATTCGCCAAACGGGGCCCGGGCGTTGCGGACCGGCAGCACAATTGCGTCTGCATTCGCCCCGAGACTCGTGAACTCAACTTCCGGCGCAGGTAAGCTATTTAGGTAGGTCAGAAACGGCGAATCCGGTGTCATCTGCCGGACCATGGGCGTGGGCAAATAGGCCGTGGCGTGGGTTCCCAGGTGGGGCGTACCCAGCGTAACCACCCGGGAGACCCGTCGATCGCCGCCGAGCATCTGCAGGTAGGTGCGCGCCACCAGCCCACCCAAGCTGTGACACACCAAGTCGATGCGCCCACCCTTCACCTGCTCGTCAATTCGTTGCTTGAGCTGAACGGCCATGGCCTCGATCGAGCCGACCGTGGTGTAGCTGACAGAGTGTTGCCGCTTGAACCCGCTCGCCCGAAGATAAGCTTGAACCGGAAATAGACTGGCTCGATTTGCCGCCAGGCCGTGAACAAAGACCACCGTGTGCAGCTCACGGGACCGAACCGTCTGGTGGCGATGAGGCACGAAGCCAAACCCGTATATCAGCGTCTGGAGCGCCAGAGAACCGGTCTCCATCAACGCGTTCTTGCCAGTCTCAGAGAAGAGGAAGTCGCTTCGCATGTTTCACCGTGACAGTGTTTGGTGTCACGGATTTAATGTCTTATCGGGCGCCTGTCAACGCGGTTCGTCCGCTCGGGTGGGGACGGCCAGCAGTCCATGTCACGGGGTGATTCGCGGCGCTGAAGTGGAAAGTGGAGATACCTGACCCTCTCGCCAAGAAGACTTAAAACCCCGCTGGTAACGATCTCAGGTCCAGTGTTTTCCCATGGAGATCGCTAAACTCCATAAAGGGCGAACCCGTGAGCAGCTCATAGTCGATGAGCAGGCAGAGCAGCTGCCGACCGTCCTCGAAAGGCACGGTCTGTACGCCGCCAATGGGTACCCAGCCCGGCCCCTTTATCTCGTGGGGAAAGTCGACCGCCATACCGGTCGACACCGTTCCGCTGACCAGATGCCCGGCAACCAACACGATATCGCGCTGGGCCAGGTAGAAGGTCTTTTCGCAGTAGAACGCCGCCAATGAGTCTCTCCGTTGCCGGCCCTACAAGAGTCGCCGCGCCTTAATCTCCAGGTATCTCGACAGCAGCGAAGTCGAAAGCGAAGCCGGTTGGCAATCCACCACCAGCACGCCCTTCCGCCGGAGCTGGCTCAACGACTTCTCGCGCCAGGTGAGCATCTCGGCGGCTGCGCATCGGTTGAAGACGTCCAGACGTGTGGTCGAGGGAGCTGTCATCAATTCATCGACCGCGGGATCGCGAAGCCATATGTTCATCGCCAGGTGTCGACTGGTGAGCGCCCCGGACATGCTGCTGGCACGCTCGCCGCTTACCTCGTCGGAAACAGACGTCAGTACAACGATTAAGCTGCGACGACGAACCCGTTGCCCCAGGTATCGGAAGGCCATGGCGTAGTCAGGCTCTTCCATGGAGGGGAAGAGGTCGTAGGTTCCCCGAATCAACCGCCCGCCAGACCGCGCCCCGCCTTTGGGCGGTAACCAAGCGCGAATCTTGCGGTCGAAGGCGAGCACGCCTACCCGATCTCCGTGGCGCAGGGCAGTCTGCCCAAGCATGACCACTGCGTTGAGCGCGTGGTCGAACGCGGTGATGGCCCCGTTTTGGACGCTCATATTCCGACCGGTATCGAGTAAGAAGATGAGGTTCTGATTGGACTCTTGACGAAAGGACCGGGTCACGAACTCCCGCTTTCGAGCCGTCGCCTTCCAGTCGATGTGCCGGTACGAGTCGCCGGGTACGTAGGGCCGCAGCCGCTCGAACTCGCTCTCGCCGCCGGGACGTCGACGGGCGCGAACCGGAACCTGTTGCTGTGCGAGCTTGGCGTCGATGCCACCCTGCCGCAGCTGGGCAAAATCGGGATAAACTCGCAAGTCTCCAGCCATCTCAAGTGTTTTCTGTCGTTCCCATAGCCCCCAAGGCGACCGACAACGAACCGTCACCACGCCAAACGGATGCTGCCCACGGGAATCGACGCGGCGTTGGTACGACACCGGAGACACGCACTTTCCAGGGAGCTCTAGAATGCACGGCAGTCCATCGCTCTCGCCCGGTCCATCGTCAGATACCCTAAGGAAAAGCAGCTGGTCGCCCTCATTTTTTACCAGAAGCTCGACCTGAAAGGGACGCCCCACAGCCTGAACCTCGTTGTACATCCGGGTGACCGAGACCTCGCCGCGCGCACGCAACGCATCGATCAGCGCGACGCCAATCAACACCACGTCCAGCGCCACCATCGGCACCACCGCCGCGGGAATCGTCACCGCTAAGACGGCCACCCCGAGGGGTAGCAACGAACAAATCACCAAGGCACGAGAGGGAATCACTTGGAGCGCTCGCCTCCGGGCACGGGCACATCGGCCAAGACTTGGCGGACCACGTCGTCAGCGCGGGTGCCCTCGAGCTCGGCGTCGGGCTGCAGCAAGAACCGGTGTCGAAGGACTGGCGCAGCCAATCGCTTCACGTCGTCGGGGACCACGAAGGTGCGCCCCTCGCTGGCGGCGATGACCTGACTGGCCAGCAAGAGCGCGATGGAGGCCCGTGGAGACGCCCCAAGGTCGACCGCGTTGTGCATCCGGGTGCGCCCCACAACGCCGGCGATGTAGTCGAGGATTTCTTCGTCGACCCGTACCCTTCGGGCCACCTCTTGCATGACCGCTATGCCCTCGGCGTCCAGCACCGTGCGGAGCGACACCTCGCCGAGCTTGGCGGCGTCGAACCCACCCATGTAGTTCCGCAGCAGCGCCACCTCGGTATCGTGCGTCGGGTGACCGATCACCAGCTTCATCATGAACCGGTCCAGCTGCGCCTCGGGCAGCGGATAGGTGCCCTCACTCTCGATGGGGTTCTGGGTTGCGAGCACAAAGAACGGCGACGGTAGGCGGCGGGTAACGCCGTCGACAGTGACCTGGAAGTCGCCCATGGCCTCGAGCAGCGCCGCTTGGGTTTTGGCGGGTGCGCGGTTGATCTCGTCGCCGAGCAACACCTGGGTGAACACGGGACCGGGCCGGAACACAAAGTCGTCTTCGGCCTGGTTGAACACGTTGCCGCCGGTGACGTCGGAGGGCATCAGGTCGGGGGTGAACTGGATGCGCTTGAAGGCGACGCCCAGCACCTTCGATAGGGTTCGTGCGAGCAGGGTTTTACCGATACCAGGCGGCCCCTCGAGCAGCACATGTCCGCCGCAAAAGAGGCTGACCAGGACGCCGTGCACCACGTCGTCTTGTCCCAACAAGACCCGACCGATTTCGTCGGTCACCGCCTTAAATGTCACGGCATATTGCTCAGCTTGTTCGGTAGTTATTGGCCGGATATTATCTTCCACAGCGTTTCCACTCTCGAGAGGTCGGTGTCGTCGTCGGGTGCGGTGGGGTCGGCCACCACATCCTCTAGGTGTTGTACAAATTCATCGGCGGGGCCCGGCTGCATACCCGACTTTCGAGCCGCCATCCGCAAACCGCGAGGCCCCAGTTTGGTCAACCATAGCCCAGCATAGGCAGCCAATGCGTGCCGGGTGGCTCCCAGCCGCATCCAGTGGGTGGCCAAGGCGTTGATGTGCTCGGTGAAGGCCAAGCGCCCTTCGCCAGGCGGATCGCGCAGCGGTCCAAAGGGCCGCCCAAGCCAAAGGCCCACAAGCCCCCAGGTGGCCATCATCTGGATCAAAAACGGTAGTAAATGGCTTTTTGCAAGCGCCTTTGGCGGGGTGTTGTCGGACGAGCCAGAGGACGTCGCCAGCTCGACATTAAACGGTGACGTGCGGGGCCAGCCCAAGGTGGACTGAGCGCGGAACAGGGCGTCGCCCACAAAAGCCTCGTTGTCCGGATGTACAAACGAGCCGTTCCAAAGGATTCTGGGGTCGCTGGTGGCGAAGACCACACCGCTTCCGACAAAGATGGATTGGATCACGGCTCGGGGCGCTTCGTCGGCGTCGTCCGAGACATAGGCCACCCACACCGTACCGTTGAGGGGCGTCCAGACCTCCTCAACACCTTGGGCAAATCCGCCCCATCGCAGGGATGACTCGAAATCGGCGGTGAGCTGCGTATGCCCAGCTCCGGGCCGCTGCGTCAGCTCGCCCAGCTCTGGAAAGACGTCGTCCGAATCGCCGGCCAGCCAGAGCACACCGCCCGCCTCGACCCAGTCGCGCACCGCCTCCCAGTGCTCGTCTTCCAGGCTGATGAAGGTGGTGTCTAGGACGAGTACGTCCGTCTCTTCGTCGAGACTGGTGAGCCCGCGCAGCCGCCATCGAGGCGTATGCCCCCAGTCTTCGAGTACATCGTACAGCGCCGCATCACCGTTCGGTCCATGACGGGTCTCTTGCGCGTTCGCCGCGTCGATCCCGACGAAAAACAACGCCATGAGACCGGCTTTCAACAGGCGTTCCGCCGCCGCTAGCGCCGACTGTGCCAAGTCGCGGTCGATGGGTTGACCGCCCCATCGGTGTACCTCCACAGACGCCACAATCTCGCGTAGATCTGTATGAACTTCGAGGGTTTTCCGCACGGAACCTACATATTCGCGATCCGTCTTGGCTCGGTGTATACGCAACACGCCACGCTTGCCCAATGAGCGGAGCGCCGCACCACGGGCCAGCAGCACAGCCTCCCCGAAATCACCTTGTTCGAGAGAAGTACGGGCGGCAGTCAATAAATCTGCGCTGGGCAGATTCGGAACGTCCGGAAGCTGCTCCTCTTCTTCGACCGTAGGGGCTCGCGTCCCTGCGTCTGGCTCAATGGACTGAGCCTTTGTCGCGAAGTGGCGCATGATGAAGCGAATAAAGACCAGCAACAGCAAGGCGACAACAATGGCCATCACCCAGCGCATCAGCGACAGCGCTCCGCCTCCGGCGGTGTCGGGCATATCGCAGGAGTTTTGAATCTTTTGTTGTGCCGTAGGGGCTACGGGCGCACCACCGAGTTGAGACGAGCGCGCTCCAGCGCCGGTTTCTAGATTGCAGCCTCCGGGGACCAGGGGCTCGGCACCGGCGCAGGTGTCCCGCAGCCCGGGACAGCGGTCCTCGGGCAGGTTTTTGAGGAGATCGCAGTAGGCCTTTGCAGACGCTGCATCAGCGCCAGCGCGATGGCAGAACTCGTAGGCTTGGTCGTCTAGCGCAGAGGAAGGTCCGACCTCTTGGACAGGTTCGGCGTCGTTCGGGTCGACCTTGAGCGGTTCTTCGCCGCCGCAGGCAAAGAGAAGGGCCAGCAGACAGACCCTCATTGTTCTAAGCCCGCAGCTCGGAGTCCAACCTGCAGATCCCAGCCCTCGGTTCGGGTGCGAACGTCAACGTAGAGGAGCAGCCGGTAGATGGCCCAGGCGGGCTGACTCAGCAGCATTCCCGTCAGCAGGAAGGGCGTGACCTGACCGCCAAATAGACTGCCGAAGGGCTCGCCCAGCTGCAGGATGAACCCCACGGTGCTCTGCCCGACGGCCTCGCCGACCAACGCGAACCAGCTCAGCAGCCCCCAGCGCGCCATCGCCGCGACGCCAGCCGTCCCCAAGGCCGCCCCAGCGAGTCGCAGGCTCCGCGACACACCCCGACCCACACCCGCCTGCTCGAGCAACGCCGTCTCGGTGATGTACATCAAGCTCATCTGCGCCACAGGAGCCCCGTAGAAGCAGGTGATACCCGACAGCGCTAGCGCGACGGACGTGGCCAGCCAGCCGCTCAACAGAACAGGCGCCTGTCGGAGCGTATCTTTCACCATGGGCCACAGCGGCACCGCTTCGGCGAATAAAAGGCGGCCTCCCAACAAGGTGAACGGGGCTTGAATAATGGGGCCCAACAGCAGCGGTGCCAACAGCAGCACCCAATGCCCTTCGAGGAACCAAGCCGCCACGGCCAGCGGAATGACAAAGGGAAGCACCATATAGGCCGCTAGCCGAAACAACGGCTGCCAGCTCTCGCGCGAGAATCGCACGGCGAGATCGAGCACCTCGAGTGGCCCTCGAGGCCGCAGCACCACCCGACATTGATTCGGATTCATGATTGACCTCGCCCACCGAACGCCAGCCAAGCGGTGACGATTCCGATCTGAAGGAGGCCGAAGATGTACTTGCCGAGCGGCGGCATGGGCCCCGCGGACCAGAAGCCCTCGATGAGCGCCGCCATGGCCAACAGGACAAAGGTGCCGACCACCAGCCGGAACAACCCCGGTCCGGCGGCGCGCATGCTGGCCGCTCGGGTGCGCCCCTCGGTGACGACCATCGACCACCCCATTCGCATGCCCGCCGTGCCCGACACCACGATCCCGGTGAGCTCCCACGCGCTATGGCCCGCGGTAAAGGCCAGGAGGTTTGGTAACAGCCCGGCAGAACCCAGGTGGCCAAAGGCGGTGCCGATGCTCACCCCGTTGAACACCAAGACGTACATCGGCCCCAAACCCACCAACGCTCCGGTGACGAAGCAGCGAAAGGCGATTCCGATGTTGTTGAAGACGTAGAAGCCCGCCATGGTCGCATCTTCGCCGCCGCCTCGGGCCAGATTGGGCGACGCGTACATGTCTTCCAGCTGCGCCATGCCCGCCTCGGACATCACCGAGGCCGCAAATCCCGGGTCGAGATACGCTCCCACAGCGCCGACAATGAATGGCCCATAAAACAGCACATTGGCGAGCAGAAAGAACGCCCATTGCTTGCGTAATTCGCGGGGGAATTCGGACGCGATCAACGAGATGATGCCCAGACCGCTGACCCTGCGAGCGCCATACATCAGGTTGTGTGCCCGGCCCGCCAACTCGTCGAGGTAGCTACAGACGTCGTCGGGCTGCCCCATTGAACGGGCGGACGCCAGATCTGTGCAGACGCCTCGATACAGTCGCGCCAGCTCGGTCCAGCCGGCGGCGTCGGCGGGCGGCCGCTCTACCCACTTGGTGAGGGCATCCCAGCGCGCTCGCCGGGTGCTGACGAAGGTGTCGCGATCCATCAGTCCGCCTCGCGGTCGCGGCCGGTCGCTCGGGCGTACGCAAGGGTGAGCACCCGTTCCCACGACGGCGCCTGTACACCGGTGCGCTCGGAAAGCGCAGGGCCAAGCAACAAGGCCAGCTCTTCGGCCCGCTCGTCGGATAGTCGACGACGGCGCCGCAAGAACGTCTCGATGATCGCGGTTTCGTCGCGGCCAAGTACAACCCGGCCCGGCATATTCCTTCGTTCTTCCTCGCTAACTGGCGGGTCGATCGCCACCGTGCCCAGCACCTGTGAGCGGTCTTCTCGAACCACCACCGTGCCGCCCACCAAGTCTCCAAGTCGACGCATGCGCGGGTCCCACCACATCACCGCCACGCCGATGCCAAAAATCCCAGGTAGAAAATCGACACCGCGCATCATGTTCCGCAGCACGAAGTCGGGAACACGTCCGGGGGAACCGTCAGCACGCACTACCCGCAAGCCCATGGCCATCTTGCCCGGTGTTCTGCCCTGCAGTCCGATCTCGAACGCTGCGCCGTAGCCCCAGTCCAGAAAAAACAGCCACAACAACAACAGCCCCATACCCGCACCGGCGAGGGTCGGAATGATCGAAAGCAGGCTAACAAAAGCTATCACCACCCCCACCAAAACGACGCGGATTACCACATCGATGAACCACGCCACGGCGCGGGGCCCAGGACCCGCAAGCCGATAACGAAAGTGGACGCGTTCGGGCGTCTCCACCAATGCCGTGGTGTCGAGGTGTTGCACCCAGACAATATGATGGGGTCGCACATGCTGTGCACGTAAACATCCAATAAGCTCGTCATTCTTGTGGAATGAACGCCACTCCATTCTCCTCCCATCATCGTCGAGGGCGCAATTATGGTCTCCCCGACCCCGATGACAGCACCACCCGCCTCACTTGTGCGCCGTGGTGAATCCGGCACTCTAGCCACAACAAACCTGACCACACGCACGCACGATTCCCCTGCAACAGGCGGGTCAGTGAAAATTCCGCAGGAGGCAATAACAGACCCTGCCTTCCTCTCGGTGCTAGTCTAATGAACCTTCCCTATAGGAACTTCTATGCGCCGCACTTCTACCGTTCTCGGCTCGTCCGTCCTGCTTGTTCTAGCGATGGGCGCTTTTGCCGATTCTTTTACCGATACCGGTAACGCTCAATGGAGTGCGTTCACCAACACCAATATCAACACCGGCAACAACCTCGATCTGCAGATCGCCGACGTCATCGATAGCACAGATACCTGGTATCGTTTTCCATTTGATGGCGTTACTTGGAGTTTAGAACTCGATAAAGACGATGACGTCGACTATAGCGATCGCGACCGTTGCTTGGTCGCTCAGTCCATCTCCTCAACAGACATCGCCACCATCAACGGCACCGACTACCGCGCCGGCACCACCCGCTTCAACGGCGGCGGTACCGATTACGAATCCACCGTCGCCACTGGCAGCCTCCTCGCCATGCCCGCTGGCTTGGCCACCGTGAACGAAGTTCAGTTCGTCACCGCAGGTGCCAAGAACGCAGGCTCTAGCTACACGGTTCGCTTCCACTACGCCGACAACTCCACCGCTGACGTCGTCGTTCCAATCGTCGTCGACACCGACACAACCATCACCCGCGAGTCCACTGGCGCCAACTACGACGTCTTCCGCTACACGGGCCTCACCCATACGTCCGATGTGGCCTTCGACGTCGACGGTGACACCTTCTCCGACTGTGGTGGCGATGGCGCCGACGAGGTCTGGGTGACCAACCCCAACCTGGCCAAAGACGTCGACGATATCGAGTTCATCTACACCGACTTCACCACCGCGACCGCAGATTGGCTGGGCGGTCCCCTCGCCGTCAACGTGCTCACCGACCCCGCCGACCTGTCCGCGTCTATCCTGTTCGAGGGCGACATCGACTCCGGTGAAGACACCACCATCGACGCAGCGACCGGCGCCCTCTGGTACCAACTCTCCTGGAATGCAACCATCCCCTCGGACGGCAGCGTCCTCGAAGCCTATGTGTCCTGCTCAGCCACGGGCGGCGCTGGCACGTTCAGCCCCGAAGTGGTCGTCGACCTCGCATCGGGCAGCAGCCACGTACTCGCCAGCCCCTGCGAAGGTCAATACCTGCGTTACCGACTCGAGTTTACCGCCGGTTGGGACATCAGCCCCACCCTAGACGACATCACCTTCGACTGGGACCCCGACACCGACACCGACGGCTACGGCAGCTTGGGCCTAGCGGGCACCGTCGACTGCGACGATACGGACGGTGCGATCAAACCGGGTGCAGTCGAGATCGTCGGCGATGAAGTTGACCAAAACTGCGACAACATCGAAGAGTGCTGGCTCGACAGCGACAACGACGTCGACCGATCCAACAGCGCCACCAAACTGTCCACGACCGACCTGGACTGTACGGACTTTGAAGAGGCCCTCGACTCCGACCCCATCGACTGCAACGACAGCGACAACAGCATCAACAGCGGCGCCACCGAGCTCGCTGGCGACGAGATCGACCAGAACTGCGACAACCTCGAACTCTGCTACGCCGACGCCGACGCCGACACCTACCGGCACATCAG
>JAACDH010000646.1 GCA_009936995.1 Rhodobacterales bacterium | reverse complement strand
GTTGTCGTAGTGGTTGTGCCGGTTGTCGTAGTGGTTGTGCCGGTTGTCGTAGTGGTTGTGCTGTTGGTCATGTTGGTGCCGGCGACGAGCTCGACCCAGCCGTCGGGTTGGCTGCAAGCGAGGACTATCTCTGACCGATCGCCGATGCCGTCGCCATCGGGATCTGGGTAGTACGCGGTGCGGGTTTCGCAGTCGCGTTCGGCGGCTTTGGGCAGGATACACCCGACGATTAGTATTGTTAGAATCCACGCGTGGCGCAAGGACAGCCTCCAGTAGGATTGACGTAACGCCGTAGGCCAGGGGATGCCGTCATGGGCTGTGTCGGGGGTGTCGCTAGAGCGGACTGACAACGCGCAGGCGGGTGAGGTCGCGCATGTGGATATATCGAGCCGTGGTGGCTAGTTTCGAGTGGCCCAGCAGTCCTTGGATGATCAGTAAATCTGTACCGCCTTCTAGGAGGTGGGTAGCGAAGGCGTGGCGTAGCGAGTGAGGGGATACGCTGGGGCGTATGCCGGCAGCGGTTCCCGTCCGACTGACGACGTGCTGAACGGAACGCACGGACCATTTACCACCGCGAGCCGAGAGAAAGAGCGGTGCGTGAGGCTCGCGCTCGCCCATCAGCCACACGATTTCTTGCAGCTGACTCTCTGCCAACAAGGTGTACCGGTCCTTACGACCTTTTGCCTGCTTAACGAACAGCATGAGGCGTTGCGTATCCACGTCAGCGACCTGCAGCTTGACGAGCTCGGACACCCGTAAACCTGCGGCGTAGAGCAGCAGAATCGCCGCCTTGTGCTTTCGATTCGCTGTTTGATCAGCCATGCACAGGATCTCTTCCCTGGTGGGCACATACGGCAGCTTTCTGCCCATTCGGGGTCGGGGTACGGCGAAATCGCAATCGCTCCACCCGTAGAGGTGTAGATACAGAAACTTCAGCGCCGACACGATTTGTGAGAGGTAAGACGCCGATAAACCCATATTGAGACAATGCAGCTGAAACGCGCGAATACGCGCTACATCGATGTCTCTGGGGTGATTGGGATGAATCCACGCCGCGAAGGTCCGTACAATCCCGGTGTAGGTCTGGATGGTTCGCGTTGCGTAATTTCGCAGACGCATTTCTTGGCGATATCGCTCGTAGAGTCGGTCCGAGAGCTGCTGAGACATGTGCTCCTCCGTTTGGACACCCCAGAGCAAGAATAGTGCCGACGGAACAAAGCGGGTTCTGGGAGTTTGAGGTGACGAATGTCAGCGTGTTGGTCGACGAACGTCAGGGCGTCGTGGAACGGGGCTTTGGCGTCTATGGGGTGGAGATGATCCCCAAGCGCCATGATGCTTCGTCTATAGGCAGTTAAGCGACAGCGCGCTTGCGTCCCCTAACTCCGAAAGAGCGACTGGATTCCATGGACTCGCGTATGCGACCGTGCACGGGACACCGGAGGCTGAATGGCTGGGAAGCGCTACTACGTGTACGTTTACATCGACCCAAGAAATTTCGAGGAGTTCTACTACGGAAAAGGCACTGGGGACCGGATGAGGGCGCACCTTACGGACACCGCCGACACCGAGAAAGCAAAGCGCATCCGAGCCATCAAGAAGGCCGGACTTCAACCACTGATTCGTGTCGTCGCACGCGATCTCACTGAGGACCAAGCGCTACTGGTTGAGAAGACCCTGATTTGGAAACTAGGAAGGACACTAGCCAATGTTGCCTCCGGGCACTTCGCCCACAACTTCCGGCCACACTTGACCCTCCATCAGGAACTTCCCGGGTTTGATTTCGATCATGGCGTGTATTTCTTCAATATCGGCGAATCCAAGAACTGGATTCGAAGTTGGGACCGCTGCCACAAACATGGTTTCATCTGTGCAGGTCACGGGGCGAAGTACGCAGATGCCATCAAGGGCCTCAAAAGGGACGACATCTTCACCGCATTTGTGAGCGGCAAGCGATACGTCGGAGTCGGGAGGCTCACTCAAGCAACGCCCCCAATTGGCCAAGTCGTCATCAATGGCACACCACTACTCGCAGTGTGCCCAGAAGAAGGGCTCGATGCTGACGACCCCATCCAGACGGAATGGGCGTGCACAATCGATTGGATCCGTGGAGTTCCACGCTCACTGGCAAAGTGGAAGCCAAAATCTGGCTTGTTCAGCCCACGCTCCGTTCGCGCGGCCCTCGATAATCAGCCGCTCACAGTTAGCTTCATTGAACGCGAGTTCGAGATCCCAGACCTCATGGGGTTGGCTGGTAGGCGAGTGGATAGTGAGACCCATGAATCATGACCGGCCGACGAGCCCCCCAACGCAAGCGCGCCGTCGCCTAACGGGCCGATAGCTGCTCGCTCCGCTCGGGGCTGCGCCCACATTGGGCTCGCCTCGCGGCTCGCTCCAACGTCAGCTATCGTCTGAACGTTGGGCGAAATCGCATCTGGCCTGGGCCAAACTTGAGGATTCATCCGAAGGTAGTCGACATCCGCCTGTGTGAAAGCAGCAGGCACCCGCTCGGCGAGCCGTTGCCGGTGGGGTCATCATCGTCATCGTCTTCGTCATCGTCTTCGTCTTCGTCTTCGTCTTCGTCTTCGTCTTCGTCTTCGTCTTCGTCGAATCGCTTGCGCCCGAGGCGTCGGTGGCCGACGAGGTAGGTGCGCCCGCGATGTACTTGGGCGCCTCAAGCGCTGTTGCCTTGAAAGTAGGTAGGTGTGGCCTCGGTAATAGTAGTGGCGCCCCCGGCAGAGGCAGCGATTACCTGCACGACGAGCACTTCCGGTTGCAACGAGCAAGGCACTGACTGGGTTTCCGCGGGTGTGTGCCGCTTTATCTGGGTAGTCAGTGCTATTTGAGCGATGCACCGGCAATTTCGTCTCTTTGGCGGCGAAGCATGTGCACC
>JAACDH010000109.1 GCA_009936995.1 Rhodobacterales bacterium | reverse complement strand
GTGGGCACCTTGGTCGGAGCCGGCGTGGGTGATGCGCTGCACCATTCGCCAGTCGTCGCGGGGCATGGCGGCGTGATTGTCTAGTTCGATCGGCGTCGGAAGCGCAGTGACTGTGCGGGTATCAGCGATACGTGCCTCTTCGGGAGCAGGCAACATCAGCCCCTTCTGGGCGCCGAGCGCGTCTTTGGTGAAGTAGCCAAAGTGCGTCTTGCAGCGGAAGACAACTTGGTCGCCGGACCACACTTCACTCTGGAAGAACTGCACCTGCATACCGCCGCTCGCCGAGACGCTGGTTTGCGTAGCGACGATACGGAGAGGTCCAGTATGTGGCCACACTTCGGCGAGTTGGGTACCGGTTCCGCCTAGGTTTCGGAAGTACAAATCAGCTGAACCGACGATTCCACCGCCCTGGTAGGCCGTGAGCCATCCACAGGGTTGGAGCGCGGTCTCGAGCAAGATCGCGTAAGGCATGGATTCGTTGTCGCGGATGCCCCAGAACCAGGCCCGTTCGGGCACGTCCCAGAGGATCTCGACGGTGCGAGGTGCGGCGATGTCCATGGGTGGACCGTCGACTGAGACGACCTCCGACATGGTGAGGTACGGCGGCCCAGGCATCCGGGCACATCGCTGGCCGGGCCCGTCGTTATTGGCGTAAGCCGGGCCGAATGCGGTAACCGCCGAGCCGACAGAGTACTCCATCAGCCGGCGCTTGTCTTGCGCGGGTCCAATCACGGGAGCGGCAAAGGCCACCCGGTCACCGGACACACAGACGCCCACATCTTCGGCGAGCACCACGGGTGTTCCGTCGACCTCGAGGATGACGTCGGCGATCGCCCAAGGGGTGGGCGTCATGCCGGCGCGTTTGATGCGGGCTCGGTAGGTGAGCGTGCTGTGACCGGGAACAACCTGTCCCCGACATCGGAGCTTGGTACTGCACTCGGGGAGTGGGTCGAAGCTGCCGTCTGGATAGGCCGCCGATACGCCTTGGCCCAGCAGCCACAGCTGGACGGCCTGCATGCAGCCGTCGTACATCAGCGTTCCGGGCATGCAGGGGTCGCCTACGAAGTGGCAGGGATTGAACCAGTCGTCGTCGCGGAGATCTTGCTCGTAGACGACCTCGCCCAAGCCGTAGGGGGCACCGGTGAGGGTGAGCTGAGGCACCCGATGAATCAGGCACCACTGGCTGTCGGGTAGGCGGAGCGCGCGGTGGTCGGCGGCGGCAGAACTGGGGCCAAAACAGTCGGCGAAGCGGCCGTGGGACAGGTTGTGCAGGTTGTCGGGCGTGAGCGAGCTGGCGGCGTTGGGGAGCAGCGGTTCGAGGGCGGCGTGTTGGGGCTGCGGAGCGGGTGTGTCATCCACGCCCTTTGGAATGGCGAGCTCAGCGGGCGTGAAGAAGCCAGCGACGCCGTTGCGCATAGACAGCACTGCCCGACCGTCGCTGACTGCGGTGCAGTCGTAGTGGAAGTAGAACAGCGTGGTGGCGCCCAGCCGCGCGAACCGGTCGATCTTGATGTCGTGACGCAGGGTCTCGCCGGGCTTTGGGATGGGCCCGTGGAAGTTAAGGTCGCAGTCGAGCAGGCGATAGATTCGGTCGCCTTTGAGCGCTGCGTCGATGCCGAGGAAGGAGACCAAGAACAGGTCGGCTTGGCCGCTCTCGATCATGACGCAGGGCGGAGGACGGCCATCACTGGTCCAGTCTTGGCCCTCGGGGATGTCGTACTCGGTGACGATGCGGGATGGACCGAACTCGCCGCGCTCGCCCTCGATGTGCACGACGCGCGAGCACAGCAACAGTGGCGGCATGGGCATGCGGACGCGGGGCTCGTAGCCGTCGATATCGGCGTACGTACTTCCAAATACTGAGGATATGGGGCCGCTGGCGTGGCGAATGAGGGCGTCGAAGTCGTATGTGCGCGGGACCTTGGAGAAGGTCTGGGGCTGGATGGATACGGGCTTGGTGACTGGCGTCGCGACGACAGGTGGTGGGATTCGGACTGTGATCGGCAGGCTATTCAGATGTAAGCTGGCGCGCTCGAGGGCGTCGGCCAAGTGGCCCATTTGCGTCGTAGCGTGGATCTGGTCCTCGAGGAAGCGACCGTGTATTTGGGACAATTGCAGGGAGCTCTCACCGAGTTGATTGGCGAGGAGTGCGATACCGGCGAGGGCCTGCTGAACGTGGGCGGGCGATTGAATCGGCGCGCGGACTGCGGCCTTGGCCATTGGTGACTGGGGAGACGGACGTGCGGGGGCTGTCCGTGGTGGTGGGTGGCTGTACGCGGACCAGTCTAGGGGATTGGTGTCGTCGGAAATCGGGCCTTCGAGTTTCCAAACTGACCGTGGCCGGATGTCTCTAGGTAGCGGAAGGGTGTCGTCTTCCCAGCCGCCCAACCAGCGAACGGGCTGTGCCCAGCCCAGAGGAGAGTGGGGCACGGC
>JAACDH010000645.1 GCA_009936995.1 Rhodobacterales bacterium | reverse complement strand
GGGACGGTCGCGGTTCCACGCCACCGACTTGGCCTCGAGTATGCCGAGCGGCACAAGCTCGGCGCCCTTCAGGGGACCGAAGGGGCCTGCGAACTCGTCGGGCTGGCGCACGTCGATGATGCGATATTGGTCCCGGTTCTGCGCGACCCAGTCCACGCTAACGATGGGGGTGCCGCTGGGCGAACGAACCACGTCGTCCCAAGCGTCGTCGACTGCGGGAATCTCCGGGTCTCCCTCTAAGCGGCCCAAGTTCAGGTTGGCCGGCATCGCCACGTCGATGTGACGGGGATAGGCCAGACCGAGGTTGTCCATAATCTCCACGAACTCGTCCACGGTTTTGTTCATGCCTAAGCGTGGGTTGAACGCCTTCTCTTCTCGGACGGTACTGGAGGTATGACCCTGGTAATCGTGGCCGGGATAGAGGATAGTGTCGTCGGGCAGCGAGAGGACCTCGTCCCAGACCACGCGGTAGAGCAGGCGGGCGTCGCCTTGTTGAAAGTCGGTCCGGCCGGCACCCCGGATGAGCAGGGCGTCCCCGGTGAAGGCCATGGAGCGATCTTCGGTGACGTAGGTGACGCAGCCGTTGGTATGACCGGGGGTGTGTCGGGCCTCGACCACGAACGCACCGAACCGAACGCCTTGGCCGTGCTCAAGGAGGACGTCTGCTTCAGCGCCGCTTTTCGAGCCCATAGCGATCTGGCTGCCGAGTCGCTGCTTGAGTAGGTAGGCGCCGGTGACGTGATCGGCGTGCACATGGGTCTCTAGGGTGTAGAGCAGCCGGAGACCAAGCTCGTTCAGAATTTGCTCGTCACGGTCGACTTGGCCGCGGACAGGGTCGATGAGCACAGCCTCTCTGCGGGCAGCGTCGGCCAACAAGTAGGTATACGTAGAGGTATCGGGATCAAAGAGCTGGCGACTGAACATGATGAGCCTGGTTCGAAGATTCCCCTTCTGACACTGCAGGGCCTGTGCCTACTCCTCACACGCTTTTTCACTTATTTTGGGTCAAAATGGCCGAAACCATCCGCGAGCGATTCGTTTTCGGTCAAATTGAGTGAATCAATACGACGCCCGGAGTCCCGCTGTCACCAAGTGCACCGTGCCCGAGTTTCGCCCCTGGAGCGGTGCGCCGGGAATCATGTGCCCGCCCTGGAGCGTGAAACTCGATCGCAAACCGTCGGTGTCGGCGGGATGGCCCACAGCGAGCGACCAGTCGAACTCGGTACCCAAGAGTCGTCCATCGGCCGGCTTGTTCAGGTGGTTCGTAGGGACGCCGCCCGCTCGGTAGCTGTTGTAGGGCTCGGAGGCCGGCGCGGTCGCAAAGGCCACCAGCACACCTGCCCGCACGTCGGACCAGGGTGTCGGCTGTACTTCGACCACCGGCTGGAGATACGCGGCCTTGCGAAACGCGCCCTCGGTGACGATGGCCTCGATGGAGTCGGGCGGCTGGCCGCTAAGATCGGGATCGGTGAGCAAACGCCAGGTGTTGGCCTCGATAGCGCCACCAAACTCGTCGAACAGCACCATGCCCGCACCGTAGTCGCGGTCGAAGGTGAAGTCATTGCTGATGCCATCGTCGGCGCTCCCATCGCCGCTCGCGTAGGCGCCCAGCAGGTGGAACTGGAGCACGTGGTCGGGACCGGCCAGGGTTGCGATTCCAGCGGCCCCAAGACTCAACACGCCCAGGTTGTCGCGGGCATTGTACGTGAGTGACTTGTTGGTCCGACCGGTGATGAGGGCCGATTCCACCGCCGTCCGCAGCGACCAGTCGTCGTTGAGTTTCTTGGTGGCATCCACAAAGCCATCGACCACGGCGGCCTGTGTCTGGCGACCGTCGAGGTTCTCCCACTGTTGGCGATACACACCGTACAGGCCCACTTCACTGCCCCGACGACCGAGCCCCAGCACCGAAAAGATGCCCTGGATGGCCTGCTGGTCCTCGGCGAGCTCGGCGAAGTCATCGGCCACTACGAGGTCGACGGCGCCGGTGTACAGCCAAGAGGTCTTGGGCGGCGGACCGCTATCATTGGGCAACTGGGTGGCCCGGAGCCTAAGCACGCGGTCGCCAAAGTCGGCGCGGCCAAACATGGGTTCGGTGGCGCCATCGTTGGCGACCACCCCCAGCCCCCATTGGGAGGTGACCAGGCCAAGCTCCAGATGGGTGTTGCCCAGAAGCGTCTGTGCCGAAAGCTTTCGGCCCCGAACACCCGCCACAGAGAGGGCGGCGTTTTGATCGCGGAGCCTGGCGTCTGGGGTTCCGGCCAACGTCCACAAGTCACCAGCCACGGTTCCATTGAGCACATCTAGCTCTGCCTGGAACTTGATGACGCTCAACGTCCAATCCGCACCGGCGCGAACGCGGGTATCGATCCACATGCCCGGTCCAAGTGTGGTTCCGTATTGGTCGAGGTCGAAGTCAGACAGCTGGCTGGCGATGACGCGGAGCTCGGCATGCGCTTGAAGGGCGACCTCTTCTTCTTCGGCAACCGGGATTTCGTTGGCCGCGGGCTCTTCGGCCCAACCAAGACCAGAGAGGGCGAGACACGCCCATACCAACGTGGGCATTAGGGAGCCTCCGTGGGGAAAAAGTCGCAGCTGCGGTCTTCGAGGCAAGGGTCGTCGGAGATCACCGTGCCGCCGGTGGAGACGTAGCGGGCCATCTGGTAGATCGAGAAGGTGTTGATGTCGAAGGCCAGCGCGGGGCCGGGACCGCCAAAGCCGTGGGTTCCGGAGGGGTGTACGTAGGGAATGCGCATGCCGCTGACCCCAGACGTCGTGGTCCGAGTCTCCCGAAGGGGCGCGTCGGAGGGCGCACCGTAGTCGTCGGTGCCGTTGTCCAGATCATCCGGATCGAACAGGGCGGGTGTGACGCCGTCGGGCAACGTCCATGGGCCGTACTGCTCGAGGCCGCGGGCCACGTGACGGTCGATGAGAAACTGGTCGACGGTCATGCCGTAGCGGTCGTCGATCTCGTGCCGTTCGATGAAGCCCGCGGCCCTCGCCAGCGAGATCTCGCTGTTCACCGACACCACCATGTCGCCCACGGTGGGGACCAACAGCACGTTGGCCGGCTTACCGCCCAACTGCTTGAACGGATCGAGGATGTAGTGCGGTGCATAGGAGATGGGGTCGCCGGGCTCGGTGGCC
>JAACDH010000644.1 GCA_009936995.1 Rhodobacterales bacterium | reverse complement strand
TCGCGATACCCCCAAACAGGGCTATACTGGATCGGGAGGTGCCAGATGCTTCTGATCCTCTTGAGGAGAGCCCATGACCGGTCTGCTGATCTCGCTGAGCCTGGCCCACGCCGCCACACTGCCGGTAGGGCCCGCCCAGACCTACACCACGATCCAGGATGCGGTAAACGCCGCGAGCGCGGGCGACGAGATCCTAATCGACCCCGGAACCTACGACGGTGCCGTGATCACCCAAGACCTCACGCTGCGCTCGGTGTCCGGTGCCGCATCGACCGTGCTCGTCCCGCCCCTTGTGGGACCTGCGCTGGAGGTCGACGGCGCCATCGTGTTCGTCGAGGGACTCACCCTAGACGGTCAGAGCAACGACCGAGCCCTGCTCGCGAACGGCGCCACAGTCACTATCGTCGACTCGGAGCTGCTCGACGGAGACCCACCGTCGGGAGGCGACGGCGGCACCATCTACACCGAGTTCACCCACCTCACGCTGATCGACACCACGGTCTCGGCCGGGGTCTCAGGGGTCGACTACGGCGGCGTGATCCACACGCGCTACGCCTCGCTCACCCTCGAGGGAAACACGGTGGTCGAGAACGGCATCGCCAGCGAGCAGGGCGGCGGGATCTACACCTTCTCGACCGACATTGCGATCACCGGGCCGGTGCTGATCCAGAACAACACCGCACTCGACGACGGCGGCGGGCTCTACCAGTCCGGCGGCGACCTGAGCATCGACGGCGCGACGTTTCTCGGCAACTACTCGGACTGGGACTCCGCCGCGCTGAAGAACGGCGGCGGCACCACGACCATCGCGAACACCACCTTCCAGAACAACACCGCGGACTGGTTCACGGCTGCCGCGGTCACCCTCGTGGTCGATGCCACCATCACCGACACCGTCTTTGACGGGAACAGCGCTGGAATCGAAGCGACCCGGCTCAACGCCCTCTGGCTGGAGCGGGGCGAGTTCCGCAACGGCTGGGACGGTCCGGCACTCGACCTGGTCTCGTCCGACCAGATCGACATCATCGACTGCCTGTTCGAGGACAACACGGACATCAGCCACCCCGGCCTATACCTAAGCGGCAACTTCGACCTGCGCGTCACCGACAGCGTGTTTCGAAACAACACCTCGACATCGGCCGAGGGCGGGGCCATGCGCCTGTCGGAGTTTGGAGCCGGAGCCGGCGCTCAGGCAGTGCTCACCCGCGTGCTCTTCGACCAGAACACCGCCCAGGACTCCGGCGGTGCGATCATCGCCGACGGCGTGCAGCTCACCATCGACGACTGCATCTTCACCGACAACAGCGTCACCTGGGCCGGGTCGGGATCTGGAGGAGGCGCCCTGCGCTTTGATGGCAACGAAGGCGCCACCTGGGCCGAAGAGGGCCTGACCATCCGCGACAGCCTGTTCTCGGGCAACCACTCAGAGCTCGGGGGAGCGATCTACCTCATGGGCCCCAGCTCGATGCCCACCAACTGGCTGATCGAAGACAGCGTGTTCATCGGCAACACCTCGAACTCGTCCGGCAGTGCGATCTACGCGCGAGAAATGAGCGCCCTGGAGCTCCGCGGCAACCTGCTCTGCGACAACGACGGCGGAGACGTCCTGTGGACGTACTCGAACGACGACGTCACACTCGCGAACAACCTCTTTGTCGACAACACCGTCGCGGGAACCGATGCGGCGGTCAACCTGTGGGGCAGCCAACCCGCCTCCATCGTGAACAACCACTTCGTGGGCACCGGATTTGTGGCTCGGGCACAGTCAGGCCGCCTGCTGGACACCAGCGACATCCGCAATAACCTCGGTGCGTTCACCAACGCGTCGCACAGCTTCAACCATGAGGACTTGTTCTCGGGTAGCGCCCCGACCTACGGCTACAACGGAATCTACTGGCTCGAGGGCCTCGTGGCCTCCCTCGACCTGACCACGGTCACGGACGACCCGCTGCTCAACGACTACGTCCGGTTCCGCTGCGACCCCATGGACCTGGTCCCCTCGCCCGTCAGTCCCCTCGTCGACGGCGGCGACCCCGCGATCTTCGACCTGGATGGCTCGCGGTCGGACATCGGCGCCTTTGGAGGCCTCAACCCCTTCGGTGGACCGCTAGCGGACGCCGACGGAGACGGGGTCTCCGCGCCCCTGGACTGCGACGACTCGGCCCCAGGCGTCGGAGCGGCGACCGCTTGGTACGAAGACGGCGACGCCGACGGGCTCGGCGGGCCGGTGGCCCACCACGCGTGCACGCCGATCCCGGGGTTCGTGGCGGCGGGTGGTGACTGCGACGATACCAACCCGGCAGTGGGTGCAGCCTCCCTGTATTTTGGCGACATCGACGGGGATGGCGAGGGCAACCCGGCACTCACCTTCGCAGCCTGCGTCCCACCCGTCGGATGGCTGACGACCGCGAACGACTGCGACGATACCAACGCGCTGATCCACCCGGGCACCACCTGGTACGAGGACAACGACAGCGATGGATACGGCAACCCGGCCATCAGCCTGGTGCAGTGTCCCGACCCCGGCGGCTGGTCCCTCGACGACCTCGATTGCGACGACACCGACCCCTTGGTGAACCCCGACACGATCTGGCACAACGACTTCGACGGCGATGGCTATGGCAGCGTCGACGACGTCGCGAATTCCTGTGTGCAACCGGCTGGCTACATCGTCGATGGGTCGGACTGCGACGACATCAACCCGTATGTGAATCCGACCACAACCTGGTACCCCGACGCCGACAGCGACGGCTTTGGCGACGACTCCGTCCCGGGCAGCGGTGGCTGCGTCGGGCCCGTTGGCTACGCTTGGCAGGGCGGCGACTGCGATGACACCGACGGCGGTCTGAACCCCAACACCGACTGGTACCCCGACCTCGACGGCGACGGCGACGGCGACAACTACGCAGCCGGCATTGTCCAGTGCCTACCCGTCGCCGACCACGTGCGGTTTCAGGGAGACTGCGACGACAGCGACCCCGTCCTGCACCAGACAACCGCCTGGTACCACGACGACGATGGCGATGGCTTTGGCGACCCGGGTATCGTCGACTACCAATGCCAGGGGCCCCTGGGCTCCGTGCTCGACGGCACGGACTGCAACGACACCGACGCCCGTGAGTACCCTGGGGCCCAGTGGTTTCCGGACAGCGACGGCGACGGTTACGGCGACACCAGCCAGCCCACCGACTCCTGCACGCGACCAGCGGGTCTGATCGTAGACGGCACCGACTGCGACGACGCCGATGCCTCGGTGAATCCCACCAACCTGTGGTTCCTAGACAGCGACGACGATGGTTTTGGCGATCCGGGCCTGCCCCAAGCTAGCTGCGAGCCACCACCCAACCATGTTGGGGACGACACCGACTGCGACGACAACGACGCTCAGATCAATCCGAACAGCGTCTGGTTCACCGACGGCGACGGCGACGGCTTCGGCGCGATCGGCTCCGAGGTGACGGACTGCCTGGCACCCGTGGCCGGTGTCCTGATCGGCGACGACTGCGACGACAACAACTCGGACATCCACCCCGACGCCACCGAAGACCCGGGCAACGGAGTCGACGAGAACTGCGACGGCAATGACGAGCCGGTGGCCGACGACACGCCCGGCGACACAGTCGACCCAGATGAGACGCCGAAAGGCTGTGCCTGCAACAGCGCGCCCTCACCCGCATCCGGGACCCTGCTCGTCGGGCTGTTTGGGCTGCTCCTGCGCCGCCGGTCT
>JAACDH010000643.1 GCA_009936995.1 Rhodobacterales bacterium | reverse complement strand
TCACGAGGGCTGGCGCCTTGTCGGTGAGCCTGTCCATCCAGACCGGGCCCTGAGCGGGCTTCATCATGACGACCGCTTGGGTGGCGAGGTGTTTCTGGGATCCGCGGGGCGACCGCGCCGTTGTACGGGCGAACACCGCGGAGGGGGTTTTCGCGGAGCACGGCGGTAGCAAAGCGCCCTTTCCAGAAACTCCAGTGGCTACAGGACGGGCAAGGACTCGCCGACAGTCGCAACGCGGCAAAGACCTCAAAATCGTGCCCGCTTGGTACGTGCTGGCGACGGGCAAAGTGGCGTACCTCGACGAGAACCTGTACGTCGGGCTTTGCGGCCGCGAGGCGTCGAATTTCGGACGCTTCGCCAGCCTCCGACAGAGAACTGTCGACGCGCCGACTTTGGAGCGCTGCGCGCCCTTAGCGCCTGCTGCTTCTTAGGTCACGCCGGCGCTGGCCAGCGCTTCTCCATCGCCCCAAACTGAGTTGCTGGGGCGAAGGAGGGGCGTCAGACGATTTCCCTGAAGGCCTCTTCCTCGGGCTGTTCCTCGGCATCGAGCAGCGCGAGGTGTTCTGGTTTGAAGAAGCGTTCCATCCCCATCCGCACGGGTACCAGCAGGGCGATGAACAACGGGAACAGAATACCGACGGCACTTGTCTTGACAACCCAGAGCACACCGAGGCAGCTCGCTTGGATCATCGTGTACTTATGTACCACACCCGATGGAACGGCCCGAAGGTAGTAGGCAGGTGGGTACCGAGCTGGGTCCATGATGAACAATTCGAGGCGCTCGAAGAGCTGATTTCCCCGCATACTGGCAACGCCCATGAAGAGGAATAAGCCAAACAGCACGCTCATCGGGACTTGCTGCAGTACCGTCAGGAACATCAGGCTTGCGCCCACACAGAGGTGTACGAGAAGACCTGTCATTCGGGTCTCGATCGTGCCCGTCACGACATCGGCTCCATCGATCCGTTCCAAGGTGTTCAGGCTGCGTACGTGATTCAACGAGCGGACGGTAGCCGCCACCATCCACGGTAGGCCGAAGAGCGAGCAGAAGCCGACGAGGACACCCACGACCGCCAGATCGAGGTGATACCCCGCGCCCTTCTTCAGCTTATAATCCGACGCATTCACTAGACGAACGGTGATGTTCTGGTCGAGGTAGAGCAGGATACTGACGAGCACCGCGGGCACCACGGATGCCCCCCACACCCACTTGGGCGCGTCCAGGGGATTTACGAACCAGCCTCGATCGGCCGTTGGAGCGATGATGTCCGGAACGGCGAGGGTCTCCAACTCGACGGGATGTAGCCACAGGGCCAGGCCCGTCATCGACACGATGGCAATGGTCGGGCCAAAGTCCGCTAGGAACTCTCGCATCCAGCGTCTGAGGTAGGGGCCAGTGCGCGCCCGGACTAGCAACGTGGAGATGTAAAACGTGCCTAGGGCCAACAGTAGAGAGAGCAGCGCCGTGTCGTAGGGCAACTCTGCGGACTCCTCGAGTCCGTGGGCGCTCACGTTAAAGCCGTGGAACATGTCCTTCAGGGCTTCGTAGATGAAGATCACGGAGATGAGGGCGGCGAAGGTGTCATCCGTGAATCGGGTGAAGAAGCGAATAAGCGACGATGCATCGGTCACCGCCAAGATCAGCAGGATGACCATCGTCCAAAGGCCGATCCAAGACAGCGTGGGGAGGTACGGTATTCCTAGGGACTGGCAGGCTTGGTAGAGGATGCCCATGAAGATGATGACGGGCCCGGTGCTGCCGAGGATCGTCAGGGGTTGGGCCGAGAATAGCGCGTAGACGGTCCCGCACACCGCGGTTGCCACGATCATCTCCATCGCGCCCACGGTGCCGTCGGTCAGGACCGAGAGCAAACCACCGAAGGCCACGGCCGGGGCAAGGCAAGCGAAGAAGAGGAAGAACACGCTGGCGATGGACTTGAAGTTCATCCCGTCGGTAAAGTCAGACGCGTAGTGGGGCATCCGACGGCGAATATCCGCCATCAGACCGCCGGCGAACTTTCCGGTCGGGCGCAACTCTTCAGGCACATGGCGTTCGAAGTGAATTCCTTCGTCATAGGCGGCTGTGAAGGCGGCTTGAAAGCCTTCCCACGTGTCGACTTCAGCCATGGCCTGTTGAAACGGAGCGTCGGCCATGAAGTCGCAGAAGCCCGCCGCGCGAGACATCGCCGGGTGGGTTTCGTCGGGAGTTAGCCCCAGCCAGACCCAGTGCAGATGGGCCCCGCCATCTCCGGTCTCGGTCTGAAGGGGATCCGCGACCCTCAGCAGCACCTGATGGTGCGCGCTGAGCTCTGGAACCTGCACATGCACGATTGCAACACCGTTCTCGAACACGTCTGGACCGAGGTCGGCGTGCCGATCGAGGGCACGTCGAATGGCATCAGCAGTGCCGTCTTCGGGAATGGCACCTGTTTTTTCTAGGGCGGCAAAGCCGGCTTCGAGGCAGCCGTCGATTCGGCTCGCCTCGACGCCAAGCAGCAGTATGGGTCCGCCGCGATTGGGCGGAGCGAGGATTTGTACGGCCAACGAACACTCTCTTCTTTGCGGTTACCTACTCATCCATTTACGTCATTTAATACAGGAATAACTTGTCAGGATAGTGTCAGGCAAGATTCTCAACGTGATCAAATGCTTGGAAGTCTTGGTCAAACCAATTCTATCAAAAATTTATTATCGGTTTAGGCATGCCCATCTTCGCACGTGAGACTGTCGAATCCCGCCGCCCCCTCCCCCCGCATTTTGTCATCGTCATGTCGCCACAACGGCACATCGCGGGTCTGTTGACGTAGTTGAAATGTTGGCTTCTTACGTCCATATTTACGGGAAAAAATGTTTAATTTGCCCCTATAGGAAGGTCCATCGGTTTGACGCCCGCACTGCTCGTCGGGCTACGAACTGCGAACGGGATCCCCAACGTTGGGCTGTTTCGCCTGATGGTGCGATGGGACCCAGTCAACGCTATGGAGACCGCGCTTGCCCATTCCACGCCGGAAACGGGTGATGCACGCAGCACTTGCCGGACGGTCTACATGTCGACAACTCCTACGAAGCAGCAAGAAGACGGCCTAGACGTCTCGTGGACGCCTTTTGAAGGTCTGATCGGCGACATCAAACGGCGAATCCCTCACTATGGCGATGACATCACGAAGGGCTTCCACCCCAAGGTGCTCGCGTCAATCCTGTTTTTGTTCTTCGCTTGCCTGGCCAACGCCGTTGCATTCGGTGGCCTCACCGGGCTGGTGACAAACGGCGAGATCGGAACGGTTGAGATGATCGTGGCGACCGGAGTTGGCGGCGTGCTTTTCGCCATCTTCTCGGGCCAACCACTCACCATTTTGGGCGGCACCGGGCCGATCGTCATCTTCACCGGCCTTCTCTACAAGACGTGTGAAACCGCGGACATCCCCTTCCTTCCGACCTACGCATGGGTTGGCATCTGGTCCGGTGTGTTTATGATCGCGCTGTCCATCACGAACGCCAGCGTGTTGATGCGGTATTTCACACGATTTACCGACGAAATCTTCGCCGCTTTGATTGCGGTGATCTTTATTGTAGAGGCCGTTGAGGCCACGATTCATCCATTTCTAGATGACCACGCGGAATCAGACACGGCACTGCTCACCCTGGTCTTGGCGATTGGCACCTTCGGATTCGCGTACTTTTTGAAGCAGGCAAAAGGTACGCCCTACACAACGCGTCGCATCCGCGAAGCGATCTCCGACTTCGGACCGGCCATCGCCATTGGTCTCATGACGGCCTTTGCGCTGTACCAGAGCCACGTTGTCGTCGATGGACCCGCCATGCCGGACCAGCTCCAGACCACCAGCGGCCGAGAGTGGATGGTCGACCTCTGGATCCTGCCGACTTGGGCGATTTTCGCCTCGATTATTCCGGCGCTTATGGCCACAATTCTCCTCTTTCTGGACCAGAACATCACCACCCGGTTGGTCAACGCGCCTTCCCACAAACTGAACAAGGGCGCTGGTTTCCACCTGGATCTTCTCGTCGTTGGAATCATCACCGCAGCGTGCTCGGTGTTTGGCCTCCCATGGATTGTGGCGGCAACCGTACACGCACTCAACCATGTGCAGAGCCTGGCCGACACCGAATTGGTTGAGACGAATGGTCAGAAACGAGAAGTCATTTCCGCGGTCCGTGAACAGCGGGTGTCTGCGTTCGTCATCCATGCCCTCATCATTGCGTCGATCTTCCTCATCCCACTCATCAAGCTGATTCCCATGGCCGTGCTCTTCGGACTCTTCTTGTTCATGGGTGTCGCGACGCTTCAAGGCAACCAATTCGCCGAACGCGTCATGCTCTGGGTCACGGACTCCAGGCTCTACCCGGACGCCCACTACGTGCGCAAGGTCCCGTTCTGGACCATCCACAAGTTCACCATGATTCAGGTGGTGGCTTTGGGAGCGTTGTGGTTCCTCAAGACCAGTCCCGCGGGTATCCTGTTCCCCATCCTCATCGCCATGCTCGTGCCCCTGCGTCTAGCCATGAAAAGCTGGTTCGATCCTGAACACCTCGAAGCGCTCGATGCGGAAGAGTCTGCCGAGGAAGTCGAGGCAGAAGGAATGATGGGGGCCGATCTCCACGCCTAATCGGTTTGGAGCGCAAGAAGTCGATGCACCGGCCTTGGCTGGGGGTGTATCAGAC
>JAACDH010000108.1 GCA_009936995.1 Rhodobacterales bacterium | reverse complement strand
TGCCATGAATCACATGCAAATTCTAGAAGAACGAGTCAAGACCTATCTGGGAGAAATGGAGCTAGAGCCAGAACAGTCCGGCGATCAATTATACTTATTCAAGTACGGCAGTACCGTGGTGATGATCTCGCTCTTCGAGGAAGGTGATCAAACCTTCTGTCGCTTTGCGTCCATCATGCTCAAGGATTTCGAGCCATCCCTCGAACTGTTGCACCGAATCCTTCGCCTGAACACCGAGGTCCTGTTCGGTACTTTCCTGTTGTTCGAGGACAACACCCTGTCCTTCTCGGCCACTCTGCTGGGCAACCATCTCGACTTCGACGAATTCGAGACCACCCTGCGCTATGTCGCCAAGGTTTCAGACGATTACGACGACGATCTCCAAGTCTTGGGCGGCGGTCAACGCGCCCAAGATGTACTCGTAGAGGGGTAGGCCACCCTGCTGTGCACTTCTCGGAGAGCCGCAACCGACATCGCTGAAACTGTTTTGACAGGGCACACGACGCTCTGTTAGCATCCAAGTTCAGGTCCAACTCAAGAACTCAAGAAATTTTAAACGCCTCAAGATCCGCACACGGATTCGTCAAGGAGTGCTCAAGATGCCCAAGCCACCAACTTTCGTCCTGCCAAAGGGGTTGGAGCTTGAAATTACGGACGACACCATCTCCATTAGATACGACGGCGACGTGTCTCTAGAAACCACCATGGACCGAGACATCAAAGAGATCTACTCCGGCGGCGATATCAATCTTACGCTCGATAAGGTGACCGGAACGCTGTCGGCAACAGGCACCATCACCCTCGACTCCGAGGTCCAAGCCGACGTGCTTCATGGCGCACACATTGTGCTCGGCGACAAGCCCGTAAAGTGCAGGGCAATCTCTGCAGCAGGCAGCATCACAATCGGCGCCGCAAAGCTGGCCGTCGACTGCATCATCGCCCCCACGATTAAGATCGATCCCAGGGCCTCCGGACGCGTCACCGTCCTCGAGTGCCACAACGAGCTGGGCTCATCTCGCATCAAGGGCGGCTTCAACTTGGCCGACTACGAAGACATGTTCGGCAACGCCGACGAGTTCTTAGTCGAGCGCGGACTTTTGCGATTGGCCGACACCTCTGAATCCACCACATCCGACCCTTCTCTTTCGGAAGAGTCCACGCCAGAAATCGAGGAGATCAGGCCCGAAGAGGAAGACGCCGAAGATCCCCTCAGTCTCTCCATCGACGACATCGAAGACATCCTCGAAGAAGAGTTCGGTCCAGAAGACAGTGCCCTACAGGAACAGCTCTCCGACACCCTCGCACGCATCCTCAATTGCTACGCGGACACCGACGTTCCTCCCGCCGTCAACGAGCTTCGGATTCTGGTCGAGCGACGAGATTACGACATTCTGCGAAACAACATCACCGAGCTATGGACCCGGTTGCTTGGATTCCATCAAAAACGTGGAATTCGCCCGCACCATCAAGCGACCCACGCGTTCAATCTGATCCACGGCCTCTTGGCGGAGTAAGCTACAAACAACGCGGTGAGCCAGGCTTCACGCACGTCGTCATAGCCATTTCTTACCTCCGCGTGACAGATGCTGTATTAGAGTGGGGCACCGCAAGCGGAGTCTCTATGCGTCGCCTCGTCGCGTTCATCGGCCTAATCGCCCTCACTGGCTGCAACCAATACGAGTTGTTCCGCCCGACCGGGTATCAGCAAGACAGCTTTTCCAACAAAGCTGACGTGCTCTTCGTCATCGACAACTCTGAGTCGATGACCCCCTATGCCACGTCTCTGGCGGTGAACTTTGGCGACTTCGTCGGCGAACTGGCCGAGCTCGAAGACACCACCGTCCGCGAAAGCCTCAGCGACGCGGTCGGAAACTACATCGACTACGGCAAGAACCGGTCGGCGTATCTGAACTACCAATTTGGCATCACCACCACCGACGTCGATGCCCAACAAGGCAACCTGGTCGGGTCCAACAAGAACAAAGTGCTCGAGCGCGGCGAAGATCGCCTCGACATGAAGTTCATCGAGAATCTGCTCTGCGAGGCCACTTGCTTCCCTACCGGCTCCATCTCCGGCGGCGGCGGCGGCTCCTGTAATGTTCCGCCCACCGAGGTCACCACCGGCTACCTCGACTGTCTGTGTGGTGAGGGCAACTGGGAGAACAACTGCGGCACGTCGACAGAGGAGGGGCTCGAGGCCACGTTCCTTGCGATGTGCCGCTCGGTCCCCAATCCGCCCGAGGCGTGTTTCAACGACATCGCGGTTGGTGACGATGAATGGCAATCGCTGCTCACCCGCGTGGACACCGACTCCAACACCGGCTTCATGCGCCAGCGCTCTACCTTCCTGCCCATCTTGGTCACCGACGAAGGCGACAGTAGCCGACGCCTGGCCCAGGGCAACCAAATCCCCGACGACTACGCCGAGCTGTTCCGCATGTTTGGCGCGAACATGGCTTGGGTCGTCATTGGCGCACCGGCCAACCCATCCCTCGATCTCGTCTGCCCTGGCACTGCCACCGAATGGCAGACCATCCGATACGAGTACTTCGTGCACACCACGAACGGCCTGAAGATCAACATTCAGGACCCCAACTCCTGCGAGCCCATCGACTTCGGCACCGCGCTCCAAGAGATCGGCGAGTTGTTGTCCTCTCTACTTACCGCCTTCCCACTCACCTCTGTGCCCAAAGTCGACACCATCGTGGTCTTCGTCGATGGCAAAGAGATCGAACGAGCCGAATCTCTGGGCACCGATGACTTCGGTCTCGAGGTGTACCGCTCCGGTTGGGCTTATGTACCCGAGACCAACGCTATCCAATTCCACGGCGAGTCCATTCCTCAGAATGATGCCGAGGTCAAAGTCTATTTCGAGCCGCTAGACGGCATGCCCCGCGAACTTCCCTTCTAAGGCCGCGCATCAATGTCACGCATCTCCTCCACGTTCGTCACGACCGCCCTGCTCCTGCTCGGCATCGCTCCCGCTGTTCAAGCCCAAGAGACCCTCGAGCTTGGTGTCATCCGCAACGACGACATCACCGTGGTCCAGAAGATCATGTACCCCAAGTCCGATCGCACCGAGATCGGAGTCCACGTGGGCGTCATGGCGCTCGACCCCTTCCTCACTTCACCCAACGCGCAGTTCTCGTTTAACAGCCACTACAACGAGAAGATGTCGCTGAGCGTGGTCGTTGGCGGCGGCTACGGCATGAAGACGGGCGTGTACAAGACCATGGAGTCGCCTACGTACGGCGTCGCTCCATACGCCTATCGCTACCTGGCCTCTGCTCTCGTCGGAGTAGAGTACAGCCCCATCTACGCCAAGATGAACCTCAACGGCGCCAAGGTCATCCACTTCGACGTGTACACAGCCTTGCGCGGCGGGGTCTCTCTGGAGCAGTCCGTACTACCCGACGGCAGCATCACCCTCGCGCCCACGGTCTCTCCCGGCGTCGGAACGCGAATGTTCCTTGGCGAGAAAGCCATCTTCCGCGTTGAGTTCCGCGACGACTTGCTCGTTGAGCGTCGGGCCATCACCCAGTCAACGCACTTCAAGCAGAACGCAAACGTCACCTTCGGACTCACCTTCTTGTCCCCCGTGAAGGAGCGATAATGCGCTTCAGCTCACTTCTGCTGATGGCCAGCCTCTGGGCCAGCCCAGCACTGGCCCAGACCGAGGTTCTTCCACCACCAGTTCCCACGGCCGACTTCACCACGTATGACTCCGCCATGCAGTCCGGCAAGAAGGCCGACGCCGCCAACGCGCTGCTGAACATCATCGACGACCCCGCTCAAGCGGCGCTGCACGGGCAAGCCTGGGTCAATATGGCCCAGGTGATGGAGGCCTACTCCCTCGATGTGGCAGCTGTTCACGCCTGGTCCATGGCAGCCAAGACCGACATCCTTGTCGCCTCTCCGCACCTCTCTCACGCAATCGATCTCGCCGAAAAAACAGGTGATGTCAGCGAAATTGCGGGCGTCTTCGCGGTTGACCTCGGTGCCAGCGTCGACGCCAATACCCGCTCACGCATGGCCTACATTGCCGCCCGCGAGCTCACCCGTCAAGACGAACTGGGCGCCGCACTCGGCCTGCTGCTGATGGTCGACGGCAACAGCCCCGTGTTCGCCGACGCCGAGTCCCTCCGCGGCGTTTTGTTGTCTATGCAAGGCAAGCACACAGACGCCATCGCGCCCATGCTCACCGCCCAAACGGTCGCCCGCGCTCAAGATCGTGGCCAGCGCTTCGACAACCGGATCATTCTCAACGTCGCGCGTACCTATTATGGCGCCGAGAACTGGGCTCAAGCCATCTACTGGTTCGACCAAATCGAGCGCGAAAGCGAATACTGGCCCGAAGCCTCCTTCGAGCGCGCGTGGGCCCACTTCCGCGCCGACGACATGACCAGCTCCATCTCCGAGTTGATGAACCACGACTCGCCCTTCTTCGAGGAGTGGTACTTCCCCGAGGCCGATCTGCTGCGGGCCTACGGCATGTTCATGATGTGCAAGTTCACCGATGCCAGCGCGTCCATGGACGACTTCGTGGCAACCTACACGCCGCTCAAGGCGCAGCTCGACGGTATGATGGGCAGCTACTCCGCCGAAGATGGCTGGGCCGACGGCGTGGCTATGGTCAACGGCACAGAGCCGCGAGTCCCCAAGATGGTCCTGCGCAGCTTTGCACGCGAAGACCGTTTTGCCCAAAGCATGCAAGCCGTGGCCTCGGCCGACGCCGAGCAAGCGCGGCTTCCTGCGCTCAGCGGCGCCATCGCCGAGCGCGCCAAGCGTTGGGTCGAGTCCCGGCGCAACAGCATCATTCAGGCCGAAGGCGGTCGTGTGGTCGCCAAAGGTCGCTACGCCCAGAAAGACCTGAAGCAGATGCTCGAAGGCATCGAACTCACCCGCCTCGATCTGCTCAATCTCGAGGCCGAGATGTACGAGCGCGCCTCTGCAACGGGCAAGCTCGACTTCGGGGACCGCGTAGGCAAGCTCCGCGACATGCGCAAACGCAAGAAGAACGCACAAGTTTGGCCGTTCGAGGGTGAATACTGGGCAGACGAGCTCGGCTGGTACCAGCTCGACGCTCGCCCGGATTGCCCTGCTACCATGTCCGCGGGCGAGTGAGCGCCGTACCGTCGCTAAGCCAACTCGACAACGGGCTAGAAATACTCGTTTTGCCCAAGGCCGACGCACCTGTGGCCACGGTCTGGCTGTGGATGGAGACCGGCACGGCGGATGAGTCCTTAAAAAACGCCGGCGTAGCTCACTTTGTAGAGCACTTGGTGTTCAAGGGAACCGCGCGACGGGGCGTGGGACAGGTCAGCTCCGACATCGAGGGGCTGGGCGGCGATCTCAACGCATGGATAACCTGGGACCACACGGTACTGCACGCCACCGTTGGCGCCGACTTTTGGCCAGAGGCCCTCGATGTCTTGGCTGACATGGCCACCCAGAGCGTGTTCGACGCCGACGAGCTCGAGCGGGAGCGGCAGGTGGTGCTCGACGAGATTCGCTCCTACGACGAAGACGTCGGCAGCGTGCTCAACGACGCCATCCGCGAAGCCCTCTGGCCCAACCACGCCTACGGCAAACCCATTCTTGGAACCGTGGACTCCGTCACCGCCCTCACCCGCGACCAGGTCGTGGATTACTGGAAGAACGGATACGCAGCCAACCGCGCCACGCTCATCGTAGTAGGTCCGGTCAGCCCC
>JAACDH010000107.1 GCA_009936995.1 Rhodobacterales bacterium | reverse complement strand
TCGAGGGCGAAGGCGACGGGTTTGTCACCCGCCAGCCCCACCTGACTCCGCAGCACCATGTCGCCCATGCGCAAGGTGGTTGCCGTGCCCGAAGCGGTCTGACCGTTGTCCTTGCGAGTAAATCCCACATGACCGATGCTCATGGGCAGCTTCAAGCTGACCTGCGTGGGAATGGCTGTCGGAAGGCCGACTTCGCCGTACAGGCTGTACTGGTGACCAAAGTAAGTGTCCTCGGAAGCCAGACCGCCACCGCGGCCCACCTGCTCGAAGCTGCGCGGCGCGTACCAGTCGCCGCCGAGCTTGGCGTAGTGACTGTCGGAGCTGCGGGTCCAGGGGCCGGCCTGCGCCAACGAAGGGAGCAGTACGGCGAGTCCAAGCAGAAGGAGCACTACTCAACCTCGAGGGCGATGAGCATACCGGCATCATAGCCGTTGTACTGGTTGGTGCCGTTCGGGTCCATCACCGTGACCGCGCCGCTCTGGGTGGTGACCCGCACCTGAATCTCCCAGCTGCCGGGGGCTGGCGACCACTCCATCCGCCACAGCGCCCAGATGTTGGGACCGGGGTTGTAGTCGATCTCGCAGTCGGCCCAGGTGGCGCCGCCGTCGTCGGTGAACTCGACCCGCGCGACTTGGTCGCTGCCTGCAAAAGCTGTTCCCAGAACGGTGACCGGTGGCGTCACCGTCTCGCCAAAGGTGGGCACCATAATGAAGCCGTTCACCAGGTAGGGGGCCAAGTGGGACCAGCCGGAGAGGTCCCAGAAGGCCTCGATGACGGTATCGGAGTAGTTGATCTCTTCGATCCACTTTAGGTTCTTGATGCCATAGCGACCGGGCACAAGAAGTCGGGCAGGTGCGCCGTGGTCGAAGGATAACGGCTCGCCGTTCATCTCCCAGATCACCCAGACCGGAGCCCCGTAGTAGTCCTCTACGGGGATACTTGCATCGTAAGCATCGGCGCCAATGAGGTGCAGTTCAACGCACGATTCTTGGGGTTCGGGACCACCCAGGGCGGCGATAAGCTCGGAGAGCGGCAGTCCACCCCAGACGGCGTTGCCGATGTTGCGGTGACTGGGACGAGAACCAATACACTGGAGGGTGAGCTCGACTTGTTCGGACTCCATCGCCAGAAGGTCAGCCTGACTAATGCTGAGCACTTCTTCGCCGCGATTCTTGATGATCAGGCGCCAGGTGTCCGGATCGACTTGAGGCTGGGGACCGCTTTGGTAGACGTAGAAGTCTTCGGTATCGGTGACCGGACTGAGGAACACCATGCCGTCTCCGGTGACCTCGACTCCATCCGGCGCACCGGTGATTTTCACGTCGATGCGATCGCAGCCAGGCATCGCGGCCCAGGCTGCCATGGTGGACAAGATCAGCTGACGTCGTTCGATTTTTGTGCTCATGTCCCAGCGTACGTAATTTACCGGCGACCGTTACAAAAACCTCGATCTAATTTCCGCCAACGCCCTTAAAACGGTCATCGTCGGCGGCGAACAGGAAGTTGAACGTGGTGAGCGACCCGTAGCTTCGAGTGAGGAAGACCTGCAACTCGGCCTTCTCGTCGACCGAGAGCGACTTGTGATTGTTCAGCTTCTGCTCAAGAACCCGAAGTTTTTCGCGCACGGAGGTGACCTTGCGGAAGAACTGGAGCACCGGCACCTCTTTGATCAGCCGGCCGTCGGAGGCGGTGATCTGAACGGCGCCGTCGAGCATGCGCTTGTGCATCTGCACTTTGACGCTGCTCTCGCTCTCGTCGCGCACTTGACGAGCGGCCTCGACCATCAGGTCGTAGAGGGTGTCGGTGTCGAGGTCCATAAATTCTCCTGGGCGTCGCTAGGCGTCGACGGACTCGTCGGCTACGCTGTCTTCAGCCTTGACGGCCCGCAGCACTACCTTGCCATCGACAAAGTCCACCTCGGCATGTCCGCCGTCGGCGAGGTCGCCGAACAGGATGAGATCGGCCAACGTGCGTTTCACGTGCTCTTGCATGACTCGCCCCATCTCGCGGGCACCGAAGGCTGGCTTGTAGCCCTCGGTGGCGAAGAACTGTCGGGCCGCATCCGTGGCGGAGATGGTGACGTTCCGCTCGAACAGCTGATGCTCGAGCTCGAGGAGGAACTTGTCGACGATGCGCAGGATCACCGGCTCGGGAAGCGGCGCAAACTGCACCACCGCGTCGAGGCGATTGCGGAACTCGGGCGAGAAGGTGTTCTTCAGCACCGCATCGGCCCGGGTGCTGACCTGAGGCCCCTTGTTGAAGCCCACGTTGCCACGGGCCTGCTCGCGGGCGCCGGCGTTGGTGGTCATAATCAGAATCACGCCGCGAAAATCAGACTTGCGACCACTATTATCGGTGAGCGTTGCGCTGTCCATTACCTGCAGGAGGATGTTTTGCATTCGCGGGTGCGCCTTCTCGATCTCGTCCATCACCACCACACAGTGGGGCGTCTTGTGAACGGCATCGGTGAGCTGACCACCCTGCTCGGAGCCGATGTAGCCGGGAGGCGAGCCGATCAAGCGGCTGACCGTGTGCGGCTCCATAAACTCGGACATGTCGAAGCGGTGGAAGGGCACGCCCATGGCCAAGCCAAGCTGACGGGCGAGCTCGGTTTTACCCACGCCGGTGGGACCGGCGAACAGGAAGCTACCGACAGGACGATTGGGCGAACCAATGCCGGCCCGCGACAGCTTGATGGCGCTGACCACCGAGTTGATGGCGGGATCTTGTCCGAAGATGACCCGCTGCAGATCGCTCTCGAGGTTCTGCAGGTTTTCACGGTCTTCGGTGCTGACCGACTTGGGCGGAATACGGGCGATGCGCGCGACAGCCTCTTCGACCGCCTCGACGCTCACCTCTTTCAGGTTGGCCAAATGCGTGGCGGCGCCCACTTCGTCGAGCACGTCGATGGCCTTGTCCGGCAGCTTCCGGTCGTGGATATGCTTGGCCGCCAACTTGGCAGCCGCCTCGACCGCTTCGTCGGTGTAGGTGAGCTGGTGGTGCTCCTCGTAGCGATTCTGCAGGCCCTTGAGAATGAGCACCGCCTCGTCGACCGTCGGCTCATCCACTTCGATCTTCTGGAATCGTCGGGCCAGCGCCTTGTCTTTGCCGAAGCTGTTGCGGTAGTCCTCGTGGGTGGTGCTGCCAATACAGCGCAGCTCGCCAGAAGCCAAGGCCGGCTTGAGAAGGTTCGCCGCGTCCATCGCGCCACCACTGGTCGCACCAGCGCCAGCGATGACGTGAATCTCGTCGATGAACAGGATGGCCTTCTCGACCGCCTGTAGATCTTTCAGCACCCCTTTCAGACGCTCTTCGAAGTCGCCGCGATACCGGGTTCCCGCCATCAGCGAGCCCATGTCCAGCGCGAAAATCTGGGCACCCTTCAGGAAGTCGGGCACAGTATTCTCATGAATCTGACGGGCAATTCCCTCGACGATTGCGGTTTTGCCAACACCACTGTCGCCGATATACAGCGGATTGTTCTTTCGGCGGCGAGCGAGCACATGAACGGCGCGCTCTACTTCGGCCTCGCGACCGATCAGGGGGTCGATCTTGCCCTTGGCAGCACGGGCCACCAAATCGACGCAGTACTCGGCCAGCGCCTCGCCCTCGGCCCGCACCTTGGACTCTTCACCGGCGCCCACCGGCGTCTTGGCGGGTCCTGTAGAACCGCCCTTGCCGACGCCATGGCTGATGAACCGGACCACGTCGATGCGAGTGACGCCTTGCTGAGCGAGCATGTAGACGGCGTCGGACTCTTTCTCGGCGAACATGGCTACCAGCACATTGCCGCCGTCGACCGGACCGGCGCCCGAGCTCTGGACGTGGAGCAAGGCGCGCTGGAGAACGCGTCGGAAACCCAAGGTTTGAACCGGGTCATAATCCTCTTCGATGTCGAGCGACTCGAATCCCGCGAGCACGACGCCGAGGTCTTTTTCAAGGGCGACTAGATTCCCACCACAGGCCTCGATAATCTGGGAGGCGCGTGGGTTATGCAGCAACGCATGCAGCATATGTTCAAGGGTAAGAAACTCGTGTTTCGCATCGCGAGCGGCCTCGATAGCCAGTCCCAAAGCGTGCCTGAGATTGTCGCTTAGCATCTACTCTTCCTCCATCGTGCACTGCAGCGGATGCCCGTTTTCACTGGCGAGTTGCATGACCTGGGCACATCGCGTCTCGGCGATTTCACGGGTATAAATTCCCGCGAGGCCCACACCACTGTTGTGGATATGCAGCATGATACGCGACGCCGCAGCCGCGCTGTGCCGAAACACCTTGGTGAGGATGAACACGACAAATTCCATGCTGGTGTAATCGTCGTTCAGCAGTAAGACCTTATACTTTTTCGGCTTTTCGAGCCGAGTTTTAGTGAGGGTCTCACCCTGTTCATCCTTGCGGGGGGGATCTGCCACCTACACTCCATATTACTTCATGTTGGGCACACGTTGCGCTCCGCCAAGGGGCAGAGACAATCACAGACATAACCGCTGACCTAGAAGAGGGGGGACCTACGACTCAAGCGGCGCGTACAAATCGATCAGGTTGCCATCTGAGTCGCACACCTGGGCGTACCGCTGCCCCCAGAACGCATCCCACGGTTCCTTGATGCCGGTCTCGTCCGCGGCGATAAGTTGGGCGTTGGCTTGGGCCAGAATTCCACACCGAACAACCAGCCTTCCGTTCCTTACCCAGCCAGCCGGTGGACAGGGAAATCCCCGACGGGTCGCCAAGCCCTAGGGCACATGCAAGACCAGCTCCGAAACGACCGGCTGATGATCCGAACAGCCCACACCGGGAACGCGGGAGCCATGAATCGTGAAATCCCTCGTTGCATATACATAATCCACACGCAAAGGCGCCACGCCCATCAACTTTACCGTGCCGCCAAAACCCACGCCACCCATCTCCCACGCGTCAAACAGATGCTCCCGCAGGCTGACGTGCAAGGCGGCGTCTCGGGTGCTGTTGAAGTCACCCGCCACCAGCGTAGGGTCGGCGAACTTGGCCACCCGCTCCAACAAGAGCGCGGTCTGGTCGGATTGCGCCTGTTGAACAGCCTCTCCATGACGGGGGACCTCGATCCACCTGCGCATACCGAGTTCGTAGGGGTGAAGGTGCACGGTGAGCACGTTGAACACGACGTCTCCGCGCTCGACCTCGCTGAACACGTAGCGCCAGTCGTCCGAGAAGCTCTGAGCGCCACCCGAGCGAAGAGACCAGTCACCGCCTAAGGTGCAGGAGGCTAAGCCACCCTTAGAGCTACCTCCACCCGGCAAGTAAGTGGTGTGGGCGCAGTCCAAATCGAGCACCTTCGAGAGCGCGGCGATGTCGTCCGCGGAGACCTCTTGCAGAGAGACGAGCTGTGGGTCGGCGGCTCGAATGGCGTTGATGACGCACTGGACCGCGTCGCCTCCATCGTCGGGGCCACCCCACAGTCGGCGGAGATTCCAGGAAAGGATGCGGACGGGTTCACCGACTTCACTGCTGTCGTGGACGCTCCAACCGGGCCCCCACAGGGCCAGGCCGCTGATGCTCAAGGCCGTGATTAGGAAAGGTGGTACTCTGCTATCGGGCAGGAAGACCCACACGCAGAACAGGCTCCCCAGTCCACTCGCCAACAGGTAGGGAAGCAGGGTGACCGTGGCGATCAGCCAAGAGGGTGGCGCGTGATCGACCCGGCCAGCCGAAACCACCAGCAAAAATCCGATCACCGCAGCCACGCACAGGACGTTCACCAAATGGCCTAGGCGCCCGCCATCGAACCGGTGGGGGTTGCGCGCCTGTACGACCCGTTCGTCGAGCTCGGACACCGGCGTCGGCGTGCTCACTTAGCGAGGTCTTGAGTGACCGTGAGGATTTGACGGGTGGAGACATCGGTGAACCGCGACACTCGACCATCGGGCCAGGTGATCTCGAGTTCGTCGACGCGGGGTACGGTACCCAAACCGAAGTGCAGCTCCAGAGGTGGTGCTGAGTTGTAGTTCAACCCACCCGCCATCATCCAGCGGGTTTGAGTGTCGCCATTAGAGACCACCTTCACCCGGGCACCGACAGCGTAGGTGTTGAGGGTGTCGGGCCGGCGAAGGTTGATCCGCAGCCAGGCCTCCGAGCCACACTGGCTCATAAACAGGACTTCGGGGCCGTTCAGATCGCGCTTGGCCAAGTCGAGGTAGCCATCATTATTAAAGTCGGCGGTGGCATAACCGCGCCCTACGCCCGTCTCGGAGATCCGCCACTCGCTGCCCACATCGGAGAACCCACCCGAGGCGTCTTGGAGATACAGGCCATCGGGTTGTTCCCACGGATTGTCCCAGATCTCATTCTCGGTGATGATGAAGCCATAGGCGACGACGGCGTCGAGGCGACCATCGAGGTCCATGTCGGCCAAGGACCCTCCCCAGCCAACCTTTTGGCCCAAGCCCACGGCGACCCTGAGCCCCAGCTGAGAGGCCTGGGTGTCGAGCCAGCCAATGGTACTATTGAAGCGGTAGCTCTCGAGGAGACGTAGACCATTCCACTCGGGGATGAACAAGTCCGGCAGTCCATCTTCGTTGGTGTCGCCCACGCCCAGACCCATGCCCGTCATAATCACGTCGAGGCCCAATTCACCGTAGTCACGCTCGTAAACGCCGTTGACGTTTCGTAGTAAAACATTGGGGTAAGAGCTTCCAAAATCGTTGATAAAGTACAGCTCTGGCAGCAGGTCGCCGTCGAGGTCGATGAAGCTACCCACATAGGTGTAGCCGTCGTGAACGGCGTCGAACTCGTCGTAGGGCAACAGCTCGGGGGTGGCATCGGAAAAGGTGCCGTCGCCGTTGTTTCGGTAGAGGAAGCTGGGTTCACCTGGGGTCATTTGGGAAGCGTCGCGGCCGTCATGGACCACAAAACCGTAGTTGCTGACCATCAGGTCTAGGTCGCCGTCCGCGTCGAAGTCGGCCCAGGACGTAGACATGGTGCGGAAGCAGTCGGCGTCTGCGTTATCGCAGCCGTTGACACCCGCGAAGTCGGTGACATCGGTGAACAACAGATCTCCGTCGTTGCGCAGCAGCACATTCGGAAGGTCGTAGCGGGCGATGTATAGATCGAGATCACCGTCACCGTCGTAGTCGGCTGCCGAGCCGCCGGTGCCCCGAGACAAGTCGAAGCTATCGAGGATATCAACGCGCTCCTCAAAATCATTGGTGCCGGTACCTAAGAAAATACTGGCACGGGTAATTTCGTTAGGAAGTACGATATCATGCAGTCCATCGTTGTTGAGATCGGCGACGATCAACGCGCCGCCCCACAACCAAAGGTCGGTATTCGGAGGTGCGGGAGCCGTCTCCCGGGTAAACGGAGCGGTCTGGCGGACCTCGGGGTTCGCGCAGGTCTGAACACCATGTTCGACCAGTTGGGCCTGGGGATCGATGTCGGCTGGTACAGATGACTTTCCGCATCCAACCAACGCGAGCACAACGACAGTCAACCTTACACGCACCCATTCCTCCACGGGCCGAAACGCCCTCCAGTAGGAACCCTAACACTTCAATGGCGCCCTCCGCGACTGGATTCGACCCTCGATCAAATCGCCGGTTAAGGATTGAAAGCGCCGGTGAGGATTTCCACGTGCAAGTGCTGCCCGACCGGGTCAAAGTCCAAATCGAAGTGCCCAAAGGCGGCTTCATCAAACGTCGCGCCCATCGGGGCGTCGACTTCCTCTCGCCGTTCCCCTGCCCGTTCAACTACGGCAGTGTTCTCGGAAGCCTATCCCCAGACGGAGATCCCCTAGACGCCGTTGTGTTGGGGCCAAGGCAGTCTGTCGATCACGTGGGAACCTGGCAGGTCTACGGAGTGGTCGATTTCATCGACGCAGGTCTGGACGATCCAAAGCTCATCTGCGGCAGACGAACGCCCTCGAGTGCCCAATGGTGGACCGTGGTGATCTTCTTTCGGAGTTACGCCATCGCCAAGCGGGTGCTCAACAAGGCCCGTGGAAAACAGGGCACGACCGCCGTGCGCGGATGGAGACGTCGATGACGCTTTGGGTCACCACCAGCGTAAATGCCGGACAGACGCAGCACGACCGAGCCCAGCAAATCGTGGACCGTTGCGGCGCTCAGCGAATGGCGCTCACCGGCACCCGAGCGGTGGCCGCCCTCGCACCAGAAGACACCCTGTACATGGTCGGACGCAGTCGCGATGAGCTGCGAAACGCCACCGACACCTTGTTCGTCAACCAAGGACTCCTAAAGTCACGACTGCATTCCGGCGCAAATCATCCACTCATCCGCGCGCTCAACGACGGTAAGCCAGTCACCCGCGTCATCGACGGCACCCTGGGACTCGGGGGCGATGGACTGCACATCGCCGGCGCCCTCAGCTGCGAAGTCATTGGGATTGAGGCCAGTCCCGCCATGTTTTGTCTTCTCGAAGAGGGTTTGGCGCGAATGGCCACCGACCGCCCTCCTGTCTCGGAGTGCGCTGCCGCCATCCAGCTAATCCGCGGCGACTGCGCGAAGATCATGGCCACCTTCCCCAACGACCACGCCGACGCTGTGCTCCTCGCTCCCATGTACGACAGCCCCGACAAGGCGGCGCCAGGATTTCAGCTGCTGCGCTCTGTCGCAGTGTACGACCCATTGAGCCGAGAACAGTTGCTGGAGGGACTCCGCGTGGCGCCCAGAGTTGTGATCAAGTGGCCTGGCGGCGAGCCTCCTCCCCCAGCCATGGGCGCGTTCGCGAACACCGCCTGCATCGAGGGCCAGCGGGTCAACTATTGGCAGGTCTTCCGATGAGCCCAACGCCGCTCAACGTGCACAGGCGCTCCTTCGTACATGGCGCCCGAGCAGCTCGATGACCCGTGCGGTGACGACGCCCACGCAGGAGAGCTCGAGGGGCTACCGTGGCACGTTGATCGACGTGGGTCGCACCCGCCAACCCGTCTTCGGAAGCAGGACTGGGCCGTCGTGAACCAGGGTGCGAGCCCGTTTGTAGTTGGCATCGATGCCCAACTTGAGCGGCGTTCGTCCGCCCTCGATGACACAGGACCAATATTGGTCAGTTGCAGCCTTGCGGTAGGTATCTACGCCGGCGAAGAAGGGTCCATCGGGGTGGTTGATGTCCCAGATACCGATCAAGTGGGCGCTGGGCCCCAAACCGGCCTGCATGGGAATCCACGCGGCGTAGGGAGAATGGACAGGACCATCGCACAAGGTCTTCACCTGTCGCACAACATGGTTTCCAGCATCCACATCGGCCTGCGTCGGCTTTACCCGTTCGAGATCAAGGCCGAGTCCCACCCACGCCAGGTTCGTCGCCATCCACGCCGAGGACGCAACCACCATCCACGCCCGCGGTATCTGCAGACGAACCCGCGCTGCGACCATCGCAACCCCCAAAGAGGTGACCCAGTGCAGCGGCATGTAGACGTTGAGGAATCCGCCGTGATGACCTCGCATGAGCGCCGCGGTGACCAGAGCAGTGAGCGCCACCCCGCCGCCGTACACCCAAAGCCAGGGCAATTTCTTAGTGTAAACGCCTTTTCCGATCACCTGGAATCCCGCCAAACAAGCCGCACAGAGTGGCGCCAGCGAACCCATCAGCACCCACCATTCTACGGGGGCGGTGCTCTTCGGTGATACGGCAGACAGCGTCCAAGCACCAAACCCGAACAGCGCTATCACGGGCACAACCAAGCCAAATTTTGGCAACCGACTGGTGTTTCGCCAGATCATCCACAATCCGAGCACCAACACGCCGGGCAGCAGGGTGTTTCCCAGCTCGCCAGGCATTCCGGGGAATGCGCGAGCGCCCACCATCGGGTGTGACCCGGGGACCCGAATGATGTAGTCGAGGAACCGACCCGACGATTGCCAATTCAGCAGGCTGGTAAAGACGATGGCAGGTCCGGCGGAGGCAGCGACAAATCGGAAGCCTGCCCAAGGGCCAGAACGAACCCAGATGCCCGCCAACAGAGGAAACCCATAGGCCGCAGCGTTGTGTTTGCAGAGGAAAGATGCGCAAAGCAGCAAGCCGGCGGTCTCGGGAGCCCCCTTGCGATCTTCCAGTCCAATGGCAATACTTCCGGCCAACAGCGCCAACGACAGCGCATCCGGACGCACCAAGTCGTAGAAGCCGCCGGACGCGTTGAAACAGCCCAAATACAGCGCGGCGCCGCACAGCCCCAGCAGCCAGGACCGACCGTGTCGGGCCACCAACGCGGTGATCAACGCCGCCGCCGTGAGGGTGGAGACGATGGAGATCATTCGGCCGGGGCCGTAGTCGAGCCCCGTAAAGGTAGAGACCAACGCCAACACAGACGCGTATCCGGGCGGATAAACGAACGACACAAAGTCCGCTTCAGGTGCGCTGTATAGCGGCAGTCCTTCGTTGAGCCTGAAGGCGTGCACCAACATGCCGCCCTCCATCCACTCTAAATCGTACGGATGGTTCCAGCGGGCCAAAAAGGTACCCACGACCTGAATAGCGATCCACACCGCCCCAAGAGCGGGCACGAGATCAATCCAAGAGGCGTTGCGAGCGGTCGAGTGCATGCGCGCGACTAACGCACCGGGGACCGCGCGGTTACGGTGCCTCGTTCAGTTTGGAAGACCCATGCGCCCAGTTCTACTCGTCCTGCCTCTTCTGCTCGCCTGTCACAAGGCGCCAACGGTCCCTTTGGCGCAGGTCGAGCCCGTCACTTTATCCTTCGCGACACTCAACGATTTTCATGGTGCGCTCTACGAAACCACTGTGCGTGACAATCCAGAACACGCCATGGGCGGCCTCCCTTGGCTGGTGTCCGCGGTCGACCACCTACGGGCGAAAGATCCCGACCTGATCGTTCTCGACGGCGGCGATATGTTTCAAGGAAGTTGGCCCGTAAACGCGAGCTTCGGAGCAGGTTCTGTCGCCGCATACAACTTGATCGGCGCAGATGCGGCAGCAGTCGGCAACCACGAGTTCGACTACGGTCCCGGCAACACCGACGCCGGACTTCGCGGCGCACTCGAGGCCGGCGCCAAGGACGCAGAGTTCGCTTGGCTCGCCGCAAATGTGAAAAACGCAGACGGATCGAACTGGTCTCCTGAAGGCATTGAGCCGTGGACGATCATCGAACGCAAAGGCGTGAAGATCGGCATCCTCGGCCTGTCCACGCAAGACACGCCTCAAACTACTCTCACCAAAAATGTCGCTGATCTACAGTTTGACGATGTGGTCGCCACGGTACGCGAAGTCGCCCCCAAAATTCGCGAAGCGGGCGCCGACGTGGTGATCGCCATCGGGCATCTCACCGGACACTGCGAGCCCAAGGGATACGCAGAGCCGCCAGACGCCTGCATGCCAGACGGCGAGATTGGTCGACTGCTGACCGAGCTGCCCAAGGGAACCCTGGATGTCATCGTCTCTGGACATGCACACACGCTGCTCGCCCATCGCTGGGAAAATACCTTCGTCCTAGAGAGCCGAGCAAAGGGCCACCTGATCAATCAGCTCAACCTTGTGGTGGGTCCCGACGGCGTCGACTTCGACGCCTCATCCCTCGAAGATCCCTGGCTGCTGGTTCACGACGCCGTCGAGCCCGGCTGCACGGGCGCCGAGTTCCCACTAGAAGCGTTAGATGTGGGCGGAGTCTCGCTCCTGCCAAGCACCCAGGCGCTCGACTTGATCCGCAACCTGGAGTCCACCGCCGGCAGCCTGTGCGACGAAGTCGGCTGCGCCACGGTTCCCCTCACCCGCGACCGTCACAGCGAGTCCGGTGTGGGCGACTTCATGGCCGACGCCATGCTCGCCGCGTTTCCCACCGCCGACATCGCCTTGCCTAACTCCGGCGGCCTCCGCGCCGACATGCCAGCTGGGCCCCTCCTTCGCGAGCATATTCAGGCGGTGATGCCCTTCGAGAATCGGTTGATGTTGATGGACATGACCGGTGAACAGCTGCTCCTCCTGATGCGAATCGGTTCATCTGGGGGACACGGCATCCTACAGATTGCCGGCGGGTCCTACCAATTCGACCCAGGCGTGATTGAGGGTACCGACCTTAACGAAGACGGTGAGATCGAGAAATGGGAGACCGACCGCCTGTGCAGCGTGACGGTCGGCGGAGAGGCTGTCGACCCCAAACGCACCTACAGCATCGTCACCACCGATTTCTTGGTGGGCGGTGGAGATCACCTCGGACAAGCATTCGCTCCTGCAAAACTGGCCGAAGAAGGCCCTCTCCTCCGCGATGCCATGAACACGTATCTAGAAGGGCAGTCCAGCTGTCTGGGTGAGCTCGCGCCTTTGCCACATCCTGAAGCACCGCGCATCGTCCTAGGTCCCTGCTAGAGACCGCCTTACCTAAGCACTGCAGCTCCGACTTCCGCCAGTGTAAGCTCCGCATGCGTAAATCGAGAGAGGGGTTGCGGGAATGCGGATTGCCAACAAGGCGTTCCCCATCCAGACAGTCCGTCTGGAGGAAAAACGTTGAACTTCGCCGAAAATGTCCGCACGACAGGCAACCGTCCATTCTTGTGGTCGCTCGCCATCGTCGGCCTACTCACCGCCTCTACCGCATGGGCCGCCCCCAACTGCCCCGCGGCCACTACGCTGGCGGGCGTTGGACCACCAGGCGGCGACGAGCTGTTCTGCGTTCAGAACACGGGTATGGGGCCGATTCGCCAAGGCCCGGCCGAGAAGTACCACAAGAACGGCGCGCTGAAGTCCACTGGAAACTACGTTCAGGGCAAGAAAGAGGGTCCATGGATCCGCAACCACGCCAACGGGAAAAAGCGTTCTGAGGGAAGCTGGAAAGACGGCGAAAAAACCGGGGCTTGGTCCACCTGGTACCCCGATGAAAAGACCGAGAGTGTCGGAAGTTACCTCAATGGACAGAAAGACGCCTCGTGGTCCTACTGGCACGACAACGGCCAGAAGTGGTTTCAAGGCGAATACAATGCAGGCAAAGCCAGCGGCGACTGGACATACTGGCACACATCCGGCAAAAAAGAGGGCGAAGGCCGGTTTATCTCTGGCGCAAAATACGGCGTTTGGCGCCAATTCCACTCCAACGGCACGCCCAAGTCCGAAGGTAAGTTCATCACCGGCGGTCGCGAGGGCATGTGGGTTTTCTGGCGTAAAGACGGCAGCATAGAGAAACAAGGCGCCTATCGGTCAGGCCGCGAGTCGGGCCCGTGGACGTTCACCTATTCAGACGGCACCTCGCAACGAACCGCCACCTACCACAACGGCGGTATCCACGGTCCCGAGCAGACGTTTTTCCCAAACGGAAATCTCCAGACAGAGACCCGATGGGAGTCCGGTCAAAAACATGGTGTCGAGGTCATTCATCACGAAAACGGCAACCCTGCGTCGACGGGCCACTACGTTCGTGGACGCAGGGACGGCGTATTTGAGCTGCACGACCGGGAAGGTAATCGCGACAAGGTCGAAAACTGGAAGGAGGGCGTCAAACACGGACAGTTCGTCGCTTGGTGGCCCAACGGAAAGGTCAAATTCGACGGCGACATGGAGTTTGGCGAAGAAGAGGGTATATGGACTCACTACTACGATAACGGCAAGATCAAGGGCCAGGGCGCTTTCAAGACCGGTCGACCCGTAGGAACCTGGAAGGTTTTCTACGACTACGGCATGCCTAAGAGCGAAGGCGCCTACCTCGACGGCAAGCGAGAAGGCAAGTGGACCGAGTGGAACGCAGACGGATCAGTGAAATCAGAAGATACCTATGTCCAAGGCAAGAAACCGGGCTAACACCCACTAATTTCGGAGTAATCCGATGACGGCTCAACGCGTATATTGCCCCACCTGTCTACACGAGCAGCGTTGGTCTGGCGACACCCATGAGGTGGTCAGCGCGGGCGGAAAGCGACGCCCCCAAAGCCACCCACAGCTCGCCGCCTGGCGCGTGCTTCTTAACGCCCGAAACGGCGGCCCGGCTGCGGTCGCTGCTTGTCCCTGCGGCCTGCCCCTAGTGGGCAACCCCGGTACCAGTATTCCCTGGCAGCTCACGCTCCCCGACGGGACGATCGACGTGGGGCCAACCCTGACAGGCCCCGTTGGCACGCTCACAGAAGCCGAAGTCACCACCGCTCTCGAGACGGCCTATCTCGAGCGATTTAGACCGGTAAAAGCAGTATTTCAGACGGTGATAATGGCGCCGATGATCCTGCCGTTCGCGCTGTGGGCGCTGATGCTCTGGACGACGGCGTACTTCTTGTACAACGCGTTCATGTCGTTAAGCGGCGCGCAACAGATGATGTAGGTACGAGCCGCCTGCGAAGCATCGCAGACGGCGCTCACGCTAAGGGAGGCTCGCCAAGGCGGCGACCACCTCGGCCGCTTCGTCACCTGTCCAGCCGATCGCCTCTGGACCACTCTGCTCGCCATACCAAGCCAACAGATCGGGGTCGATGGGCAGGACCACCACCCGTAAATGCTCTTCGAGGAGCAACATCGGCACACCGGCCCGCCCCTCAGGAGCGAGTCCAGCCACATACCAAAGCTCGGCGCGCTTGTCGTCCTTGTTGATCAGTAGACGCCACAGGGACTGCAGGTGCTCGCTCACCGTGCCCAAAACCGGATGACGCTCTCGCTCCTTGCGCGTGGCGCCTCGGAGCACGCGGTGCACCGTCCAACCATCGGCGACAGCTGCAGCCGCCACCGCTAGGACGTCGCCAACGCCGACGCCACCGTACCGATTTGCAGTTTCTCCCTCGGTAAGGACAGCACGGGTAAGCATGCCACCAGCCGAAGCGGTCTTTAGCGCCAAAGTGGTGCCACCGGGAATGGGCGCCGGATCGTCAGCGGCGATGTGAACCGCCTGAAGCAGGCAGGCCACCTGACCGTCGTTCAGGTCATTTCGTTCGGCCGACTGAATGGCACGCCAGGGTCGACCCCAAGCGGCGATCAGCGGAACGAGGTCGGCGACTTCGGGAAGGTTCTCGGCCATCAGTGCGTCCTTCAAGACGACCTCACGGCTGGGACCTCGTTCTCTGGGCGCAGCCTTGGTTTCGGCAGGTTCGGCAGACGTGTCGCGCTTCGCTTCGTCGGTCTTGCGCTGCCGACGCTTGCGAGGAGCCGGCGGCGCTTGACCGGCCAGCAGCTGCCAAACAGCTTCCATGTCGAGGGACTCTTGGACCGCCGCACCGGCTGCTGTAGCCGCCTCACGAAGCTTTCCATGACTGTCACCAGCGACCAACACCACCCGGCTGCACAGGTGAACAATTCGCTCCCCAAGCACGCCTGCGTTCTCGTCATCGGCGAGCTCTGGGGCCAGGACCACCAAGGCCTCGCCGTCTTCCCGTTTGACGCGCAGGGTCCACAGACGGCGATCTTCGCGTTCGTCGCGCGCCATCACGCCCCGGCGAACCGAGATGGGCTCCCAACCGGCGCCCGCAGCGGCCGTGTACAGATCCACCATGAGACCAAACGGCGCCTCGGTGTACGCTTGAATGGCCACAGAGCCGGCAGCTCCGAGCTCGGCCAGCGCACCATCGGTGAGCGGCGTGTCGCCTGCCGCACGGGCGCGAGCCACCGAGCCCACCAACCAAGGCGCGGCGCGATTTGCGCCTGCATTTTCGTGGTGGTGACGCAGGGCTTCGGCGGCGACGGCATCGGGATTGCCGTTGGCGGCGGCACCATGCAATGCGGTCACCAGAGCCTCCCGGCGACGGGGAACCGGCTGTCCAAGCAGCTTGGCAAGGTTGGAGTTGTCTTCCCGAGGCGCGCGCTCGGCACGGGGCTCACGAGCCGGCCTGGCTGCAGCAGGCGCAGCCGATGCCTGGCTAACTTCGCCCACACGCAACCATCCCGCGAGATTATCCCGAAGAGTATCAAGCTCTTCGCGCTGGAGTTTGGCGTCGTCCCAGGTGAGCGCCTGCGACAGCGTCAACCAAGCGCGTACGACGACGGCTTTGGCACCCCGACGATCGCGCATACTGGCCAAACCTTGTGCAAATTGTCCGTTGGCACCCGATGCGATCGCTTTGTCGAGCGGATCGGCGGCACGGGCCGGACGCTCTCTTCCACCGCGACTGGCGTTCTCGCCGCGCGAATTGGGCTCGCGACGCTCGCGAGGATTGGGCTCGCGACGCTCGCGAGGAGGCTCGACCATCTTGGGCAGCTTCTCGCCGAGGCTGGTCATCCAAACCTTGGCAGCAGCGAACTGTCCCCTGGGGGCCAGGGGCTGTGTCTGACAGAGCGATAGCAGCTGTCTAGCCTCGGAAACGGCCTTGTCGCGCTCCTTGAGAAGCGAGTGAATCTGCGACAATGCGAAGGTCGCTTCGCGGGAGGCCTCTATGTCTGTGAGGCGAGTTGCGCGCCACATGCCGACCTCGGACAGTAGGCGTCGGCGTGCGTCGTCGGTGTTGGCGGCCGCGATGGCGTCGGTCCAGCGGTTTTCTTGGGAAGTCATTCCAGTCTCCATGAGGCCAGCCCCATAACACCCAAGCTCACTTCTGGAATCCATGCATATACGTTATGGCCATCCGGCACGCACTGAGTGGGAGCGCACACTTGAAGCACGAGCGACGTCCGGTCCGCAGATGGCCCCTCATGAAATCCGAAGAGGACGCCATCGCCGTCGAAGAACCCCTGGAAATTCGGGTCGAGGGTAAATCGATCGCGATCACCATGCGCACGCCCGGAGACGACCTCGATCTCGCCGCGGGCTTCCTCCTTTCAGAGGGCGTGATCGACGGCGCCGACGACCTCATCGCTCTCGCCCATGTCGAGCCCTCCGTCGATCCAAACCAGAACACGGTCAACGCGATCCTAGCAGGTGGCGTCGCAGCCCACGCAGAGGGTTTGGCCAAGGCCACCCGCGAGCTTTACGCCACCAGCTCCTGTGGCCTGTGCGGAAAGGCAAGTATCGACAGGCTGACCCTGCACTATTCGCCCCTACTTCCCACGTTCGTCGCCGATCCACAGATCCTCCTTCAGCTCCCCAGCGCCGTCGTTCATGCCCAAGCTGCCTTCGCCCAGACCGGTGCCTTGCACGCGGCCGCGCTCTTCTCGCCGTCCGGAGAACTCGAAGTCCTCCGCGAAGACATCGGCCGACACAATGCGGTCGACAAAGTATTGGGCTGGCGACTGCGCCAAGATCGGATCCCGGTCGACGATCGTATCTTGCTGGTCACCAGCCGAGCTGGATTCGAGGTTGTACAAAAAGCCAGGGCGGCAGGGGTAAGTACGGTATGCGCTATGGGTGCCGCGACCAGTCTGGCCGTCTCTCTCGCCGCCGAAAGCAACCTGTCGTTGTTCGGCTTTCTCAGAGCGGACCGCTTCACACAGTACACATGAGGGCCCAGCTGCGATAGTCGCCCCCAAACCCGTTCCCCCGAAGAACATGGCCCGTCGTCCCTCCAAGAACGCCGTCTGTCCCTGTGGAAGTGGCAAGCGCTACAAGAGCTGCTGCCTCCGCACCCAACAGGATCAGCACACCCAAGCCGCTAGCCTCTACAACGATATCGCACTGCTAAACCAGGTCTGCGACGAAATGACTCGTTGGTTCGACTGCTTGCCAGAGGCCTCCCGTCAGAAGGTTCAGCCAGACATCAGCCTCACCGGTGGCGACACCCTGCTGCGCCAGTGGTCGGTGCTCGATCGCTTGGGTCTGCGCGATCCAGCGCTGTTTAAGAAGACGCTCCGTGTCCTCGATGCCAAGCTCGCCACCGAGGCCAACAACGTACTCGCGGGACAAGACGGCTCATTTATCGGCATCTGGGAAGTTCTTCGCCATGACGTGGACGGCGTCCGCCTTCAAGAAGGCCTCACCGGCGCCCGTATGTCCATGCCCTTCGCGCCCGTCGACACCCTTCATGTGCACGAGCATCTGATGATGCGGGTGGTCCGGCAAAAGAATCGCTGGGTCCCCACCGCCTGGACCGACACACCACTTCCTCCGCGGGCCGCGTTCATCTTGGTAAAACAGCTTCGGCTTGGACTCTCACAGGTCTCGAGCGTCCCCGAAGAAAGCGAAATCACCGTCGCCCATTTAGCGGTTCCAGACGCCCGTTACGGCGTGCTTCGACTGGGTGCTGGCTCCTGGTAATTGCTGCTCAACCACCAACTCAGCCGCACGCTCTCTACCGGCGAGGTCAGCGCCACGGTCCTCGATCGTTACGCCCTTCCTGGCCTTCACCGCGACATCGTGTTGCGACGCCTGATGGCGCTCAATCCGTCCGAGATGTCTGCGAGCGAAGATCAAATCGTCCAATGGACCGACGCCACCGGTAGCGACTGGATAGGCGAGGCCCGACTGGATGGCGACCACCTCACCGTGCTCGCTCCCAGTGTAATTCACGCAGATCGGCTCCAACGACAGCTCGAGACGGCCTTCGCCGACGAGGTCACCCACCTCGATCGCCAAGAGGAACGTGAGAAGATCAAGCTCCTCGACAAACTGAAAGAGGGCGTGGAGTGGGAATTCGACCCAAACGCACCGGCCGACCTCCAAGAGGCCGTGCAGGCACAACTAGCGGTTCACTGGGAATCCTGGCCCGACGCCCCACACGTCGCCCTCGCACAACAGACGCCACGCGCCGCGCTCGCCACCGCGGAGGGTCGGAAGAAGGTTCAAGACCTAGTCGGAGAGGCTGCTTGGGCCGAGGCCCAACGCCCGGCCTGGCAACGGTATGGAATGGAGCGAGTCCGCCGCACACTAGGCTTTTCGCCACCCGATGCAGGCTGGTCCGATGAGGCCACGCTCGCCTAGGGCAATCCCCCGGACTCTGAAGGATGGGCTGTATCGTCATCACGGCGGTCGCCCTGTGTCCACCCGGGGGCACGTCTATCGTCCTCGTCGACCTCGTGCCGCCGTACTCCACGCTTCCCGTCTAGGCCCCGGCGCGTTACCCGCCCCGGATGAAAACCGTCTTTATCACCGGATGCGCGACCGGCTTCGGCCATCGCCTCGCCAAGCGATTGCTTGAACTCGGCCACAATGTCATCGCCACTGATCCATCCGTCGCGGACTGGCCCGCGCAAGTGGGCGCTCCAAATCCCAACCTCCTCGTCCTCCCCTTGGACGTCCGGGACACCGCCCAGGTCAAGCAAGCCGTCGCCGACGCGCTCGCCTGGTCCCCCGTAGACGTGCTGGTCAACAATGGCGGATATGCCATCTTTGGCAGCCAAGAAGAGACGGATCTCTCCCTCATCGAAGAGCTCTTCGCAGTGAACGTCATCGGCGTGGCCCGCGTCACCCAGGCACTGCTTCCCACGCTGAGAGAACGCGGCGGAACGGTCGTCCAGCTGTCCAGTGTAGCCGGTCGCACTGTCTTCCCCGAGTCCGGCTACTACGCTGCTACCAAGTACGCGGTCGAGGCCATGAGCGAGGCGCTCTTCCAAGAGAGCTGTACGTTCGGCGTGAAGGTTCGGCTAGTGCAACCCGGTTCATTCGACACCAAGTTCATCCCCACCGCCATCGCCATGAGCCCCGAGCCGTCCAGCGAGTCTCCATACGACCACCTCCGTGAGGCCTGGGGCAAACGCAAGACCGAGACCCTCGAGCCACCCCAAGACCCCATGTTGGTCGTCAACGCCATCATCGCCAGCCTGGACGACTCTCGACCGTTCTACCGCGTCCCCGTAGGCCCCGATTCCGAGCGCATCATCGCCCTCCGGGACACACTAGGCGCCGATCGTTGGTCGCGCTTGGCCGCCGATCGCAACGGGCTCGAAGCACCGCATTCTTCTGGTGATTTCCCAGGTCCTGACGATATCCTCAGCGAAGCTGCCGCGGGCAAGGCGCCCAGGGCCGAGGTCCTCGAAGCCCTGGCATCGGGCCACCTCGACCATTGGCGAGAGTCCGAGACCGGTCTTCAGGCGCTGCAAATATTGGCGCGGTAGTTCGGCACGAAGACCCGAGAGGGCCCTCGCATCACCCAGCCGCTTTAATCTTACAGCCGCCGTTGCACACCACTTCGGGCGTCGCGCACTCACCATCACCGCAGGCGTACTGGTCGCAGTCCTTTTGCCCGAACTTGGTTTTCACCTCTTCAGCCCTAGACTTGTTCACGGCTACGACCAAACCGCCATCACAGCTGCTGCAGCATGAGAGCTGAACGGCTTCGCAGTCTACCGGGCCAAAACAGATGTCCATGCCGGCGTCGAGCGTGGGCGCTTCCATCGCTGGTGCAGTATTGCCGGCCGGCGCGGCATCCGGCGCAGGAGCTTCCGTTTTCGGGGCTGCATCTCCACCCGCGGGGGCCTCCGTGGCCTCTCCACCGCAGGCGAACAGAAACAACGTCAGGATAAGGGCGGTACGCTTCATGGGGACTCCGTGACTTGGTTGCGGGAGTGTACACAAAATGAAACGCCCCCTGCGAATCCCAGGAGCTGTACGACCACACTCGACAGGTGTACATTGCCACGACCCCATCGAGCCTCGGAGACGTCATATGGGTGATTGGACAAGGGCACTGACGCCGGCGGAGCAAACGGTTGTGCAAGCCGCCCGCGAAAAGGCATATCTGCTCTATGAGGGCAAGGTTACGCCACATCGGTCCTGTGGAATCGCTATGGCCGAGACCTTCGGGCGACCGACCCCGGCCTACCAGGTGCTTCGCCGTGGTGGACTCACCGGTTTCGGCCCCTGTGGAGTGCTTCAAGGGGCCCGGATGATCTTGGGTGAACTGCTCGGCGACCCCGATCCCACCGGTCCGGTCACCGCTCAGCTCCGCAGCGCCATCACCGAAATCGAGGCGCGTATTCCTAGCCGAATGAACCGACAGGCGGCGCAGGGAGAGG
>JAACDH010000642.1 GCA_009936995.1 Rhodobacterales bacterium | reverse complement strand
GGTGGTTCCGGAGGTTCTGGCATCATCATCGTGCCGTAATCCCGCTTCAATTCGAAGTGACAATCGCAACCTTTCTGTGGTTCCCCGTTGGCAGTCAACGCAGGAGTCTCCTCGGTGCGAATTGTTCCGTGTGAGGTCGATTGATATGATGCGTGTCGTTACCCTTCTCACTCTGTGGTGTGCAGTTGCCCCCGCTCAGGCGGCTACAGTCGTGGTTAGCCCTGGCGACGACGTCTACGCACTCACCTCATCACTTGGTCCCGGCGACGTGGTTCGCTTCAACGATGGTGTGTTCGAGTTGGATGGCGCCCTGCAGTGGGTCGAGTTCGCGGGAACCGAGAGTGCGCGTATCGAGATTATCGCAGCCGAGGGAGCGACGCCGATTCTCCGGCAGTCGAGTGGGTCCTGGGTGGCCGAGCTCCGAGATAGCGCCTACGTCACCGTTAAGGGGCTCATCTTCGAGGGCGCAGCGGGCTGGGAACAGACGGGGCAGAGTGGATTCCGAATCTACAACAGCAGCGACGTGGTGTTCCAAGACTGCGAAGTGCGCAACGTGACCGGTACTGCGGTCCGTTTCGATGGCAACATCAGCAATCTCACGGCCGAGCGTCTGCAAATTCACCACACCTTCGATGGCCACGGCCTCGAAGTGGGCTGTGGCGACGCGTCGTGCTGGATGCAGGACAGCGTCATTGCCGATAGCTGGATTCACGACATCGGTGGTGAAGGTAGTGATGGCTTACGCCTGCTTAATGGTTGTCAGAACAACGAAATCACTGACAATATCATCCACGATATCGGTGATGATGGCGTCTATTTTGGCAGTACCGAGTTTGGTCCACAGAACACCTTTATCGGCAACGCCATCTGGTCCACCGGCGACATTGGGCTGTACATTCAAGGTGCGGTACTTGTGCAGAATAATCTCATCTACGACGTCGCTGGCAACGGCATACGCACAGACGCCGGCGATCGCGACAATCTCGACAACGTGGTCATTAGCCACAACACGGTCGTGAACACCGGCGAAGCAGCCGCCTACCTCGACGATGTTTTCTTCCGCACCGGCATCGTGTTCGCCAACAACGCCTTGGCGAATCCCACAGGCTACGGCCTCTCGTACGACCCCAACTACGACGCAGCCTACGACACCACCGTCAACTACGTCTCGCACAACGTGGTCACCGGCTTGGTCCAGAATCTTCCCGACGAGCTGTGGGAGAATGGCGTAATCGCTGGAGGTGGTTTCGGGGACTATGAAGATGCACTTACGGGCGCTTTGTACCCTGTGGGAACGTCTGCAATCGTCAATGCCGGCGATAAGACAGGCGCAGCATTCGTGCCTGTGTTGGATTTCAACGGGCTGCCCCGCGACGGAAACGCTCCCGATGTGGGTGCCTATGAGTGGGACGGCGACGGCAACCCGGGTTGGATTGTCGATGCTGGCTTCAAGCAATTCGAAGGTGCGGTCAACGGTAGCGTCGACGTTTCGAGTGGTTGCTGTAGCGAAGGCGCCGATGAAGAGGACGGCGGCAAGGCTGCGTTACTGCTGCCTCTACTTTTGCTTGCTGGATTCCGACGACGCCGAAAATAGGCCAGCTAGGGTTGGTGGGCGAAACCGAATTTGATTGCCGCTCGCCCTTGAGGGGTGTCGGCGGCTTCCTCCCAGATAATCATCGATTCCTGATACCGTAGCTGCGCGTCCATAATGGTGTTTAGTCGGATCTTCGCCATGTGCAGCTTGACCGACGTTTGGCCGCTTGACTGGGGAGCGGGCATTGCGCTCTCGATGGCGCTGACAAAGCGCATGGCTGCGTCGGCGCGTTCAGGCTCTTCCTCGGTGTCGGTGAACGCGAAGTACAAGGCGCTGAGTTGGATCCGATTGCCCCCCAGCGCGACCAGATCTTCGACGATTCTTTCCTCGCGCTCGATGGTGAAGTACAGGGCGCTGCGTATTTCGATGGCCTCGGATTGTTTTTGGCGAACGTCCTTGGCGGAACCCCCGACCATGACAGTGGCCGCGCCGAAAACTAGGAACAACGTTGCCACGGCAAAGCACAGGGCTTTAGTCAGAAAACGGCCGAGGGGCATTAAAATGCAGCCAAGCATACCTCCCCTATTCTCGGCGATGTCGAGCCCACCCTCTGTATTGTCGAAGACGAGGGCTTCTTCATTGGAGATGGGATTCTCATGCTCGTCCAGCCGACCCGCTTTGATGGCGAGTTGATGGGCCTCGGGCGACATCGTTTTCGTCTTGTCATCGAGCTCAACGACATAACCGCCGTCGTCTTGGGCCACGGCGGACGTGTCGATGTAGTCGGGGAGGGTGGCGTCTGCGGTGGCGTCCCGGGCTTTTCGCTTGTCCATCGCCGGCATGAAGTAGGGGAGCGAAGTATTGCCGGTGGGTTCGTTTTCGTCTTCGTCGATGACGGGCTGTGACCGCGGCGAACGACGCACAGACGGCCTGAGTTCGGGGAGCTCGCTGGGCAGGGACGTCGGGTCGGATACGTCGTTGCGAGGAAGGAGCGTTGGCCCTTCGACCCGTGGCGGCATGGCGAGGCTGGGGGTATTCTCGGGGTCAGCCAGTAGGTTGCGTTTGGCCGCGTGGAGCGCTCGAGACAGTTCATCAACGGTGTTGTAGCGCTGGCTGGGCTTGTAGGCGGTGGCCTTGAGCAGGATGGGAACCAGGGGAGCGGGCACTCCCTCCAGCATGTTGGCGTCGTGCTCCGCCAGGAACAGGTCGGCGACGGAGCCGCCGGTCAACAGCTTGTACAGCGTGGCTCCAAGACCGTAGACGTCGGCACGGACATTTACGTTTTTGGCGTCAGCGCGCTGTTCTGGGGCCATGTAGCCCAAGGTGCCCATGACGCTGCCGGGCTTGGTCACGCCGCTTAAGTCGTTGACCTGTGCAATTCCGAAGTCGGTTATCTGGCAGACACCACGCCGTGTGATCAGAATATTGTGTGGCTTGATGTCGCGGTGAACCACTCCAATGGCGTGGGCTGCGCCGAGGCCCTTGCAGACCTGCATTACGACGTCGACGGCCATTCTGGACGGCATAGCGCCATATTCTTCGACCCAATCGATGACACACCCTCCCTCTGCGATCTCCATGACGATGAAAGGCTGCGCCTCATTCATTCCGACGTCGAAGACGGTGACCAGGTGTCGATGGTCGAACTTGAGCATGGTTTGGGCTTCGTTGGCGAAGCGAATCCGTAGTGTGGCCCGTTGGGCATACTCGGGCAGCAGCACCTTAATGGCTCGCCACGCGTGCTCCTGGGTGTCCCAGGCGCGATAGACTATAGCCATACCGCCCTCGCCCAGTTTGGTCGAGAGTCGGTAACGACCGTCGCCTAATGTGGGGGAGTTCGTATCCGGAATGGCCCGCTGCTCGACTTCCTGGTTTGCCATACAAAGAGGGTAGCATTGGAATAAACAATGGCCTACTGACAGCCAAAGTATGGAGGAATTTTGTCATCTAGTCGACCAGTTGTGCTGGTGCACGGGTATTTAAGTGCTGGGGTCATCCTCCTACCGATTCAGTGGCGTCTTCGGAAAAGGGGGTTTGATCCGCACCTCGTGTCCCTATCACGCCTGTGTATCGGAGATGTGCGGACCATGGCGGATGAACTCGATGCGAGTGTCGAGGAGATTCGCGCCAAGACCGGTGCCGACCGTGTCGACATCGTCGGTGTGTCGTTGGGCGGTCTCATTGGGCTTTGGTGGCTCAAACATCTTGGCGGTCACGCTCGTGCCGAACGGTTTGTGGCGGTCGGTAGTCCATTTAGGGGGACTTGGGTGGCTCTTTTGGGTATCGCCACTTTAGGGCTGGTCTCAAAAGGAGCCTGGCAGATGGTGCCGAATAGCAAGCTCATCCGCGAGCTCGCCGGCCCTTCACCTGTCCCCACCACGATCATCAGCATGACCGGAGACCACATGGCTCCGCCCGAGCGGTGCCGTCTACCCGAGGCGAAAACTGTGGTGCTTGACGCCCCCTGGGTTCCAGGAATTGCCCATCAGACCCTGGTCCTCAGCGGCAAGACCATCGACGGTATCTGCGACGCTCTGAAACGGTAGCCTACTCCTCGTCTTCGCTGAAGTCGGGGTAGCAGATGGCCACATCGCCGCTGAGCACGCGGAATCGGAAACCACTGTCGCCGGCGCGATGGGCGTACCGGATGACCAACGGGAATTGACCGCTGCGGACGTCGACGTTGTAGGTGATGGACGCCATCTCATGCACACCGGGCTGGGCGGCCAAGATGTCGTCGTCGAGGCTGACCCAGGCGTCGTCGCTGGCGCCGAGCACGAACTCGAGGGGGGTGTCGTCGAAGGCGCGTAGCCAGGCCACCCAGTGCACGGAGTAGTACGCGGGATCGGCTTGAAGGCCCTCGTCGACCGGCCACCAATTTCCCCCGAAATCGAGTCCGCCATCGTACTTTTGGAACGATGGATTGTCCCACCAGTCGCGCGCGTTGGGGTCGTCGGGGATTTCGGCGTCGAGGCCGGGCTCTACGTCGGGGTGGTCGAACGCCAGGTTGCTGTATCGGCCTAGAAAACCCTCTTGGCAGTTCTGCCAGTCGGGCGGTCCGCCCCAGTCTTGATCGGGTAGGCCGGGCGGCTGGGCCGGCGGCACCACGGGCGGCTTATGAATGGCGTAGTCGCCAGCACATCCCACGAGAAACAGCATTGTGAGATTGCGCATTAGAATCTCTCGGCGTTTGGAAAAACTTCGCAGCGCATCCATTCGTCGAAATCGTCGAGTTCGACCTCGGTCAGGCCGCCTGTGGGAGGCATGGTGAGGTCTTCGTAGGTGCGAACGTGAATGCGGTCGGCCCAAAGCAAGATACCGTCCCAGGTGTCGAAATCGACGCCCACGGGGGCGTTGCTACGGTCGATGCCTGCGTGAAGAGACGAGTGACAGCCCGCGCAGTTCTTCTCGATCATGGGCAGGCCGAAGTTCTCGTAAGTCAGCGGGGGCTGCCGGACACAAGGCGCGCTCTCTGTGGTTCCCAGCAGGTGGTCATCACAGCTAGCGAGCATCAGGAGCGAGAGGGGAAGAAACCAGATGTACTTCACGTATTCCTCATGAGGGCTCCCACCGGTCGAATTCCCGGTAGGTAGTCCTCGGGGTCGAGGCCACCGAGCTTTAGAAGGGTAGTGCCAATGTTCTCGCAGCCGAGGACGTCGCCGCTGGCGCTGCCCAGTCCGGTTGCGTAGTCCACGTTCATGCCGATTAGGGCGGGGTCGGAGACGCCGACCACGCGGTTGCCATGTACGCCAGAGCCAGCCATTAGGCAGGAGCCGAAGGGCCAGTGGTCTTTTCCACCGCCGCCGTTGAGGCGTGGGGTGCGACCGATCTCGCTGGTCGCGATGACCGTAACTTCGTCGATGAGCCAGGTGGCGGCGTTTCCAGGCGTGTTGGCCAGGTGTTCGAACAGCTGATCGAGGTCCGTGTAAAAGTCGTTCTGCTGGATGGCCTGCGGCGCGATGTTGCCGTGGGTATCCCAGCCGCCGTCGATACGAATCATCGCGCAGCGAGTGAGGCCCAGACGCATGAGCTCGACGGCCCGCAGAGACTGATCGAGCATGGTGCGGCCGAGGTCGGACAGACCCGCCTCGAAGCGACGTCCCTCTAGCTCCATGGAGCGGTCGAGGTTGGACAGTAGGGCCTCGGCCCGAAGCTGAGCGGTGCCCGTCTTTTGGGCAGCGAAGTTCGCCACACGGTCGTACACGAACGCGTCGAGCATGGCGTCGGTAGGCGTGGGAATGATCGGAGCCGGTTTGTCGCTTTGGCTGACAATGGAGCCGTCGATGAGATCGAGGAGCGTGCCTCCGCCGGCGCGAACTACCGCAGCACCGTAGTTACCGGGATACGACGGACCGCCGAAGATGAGGTGCGGAAGCGGGTAATCGATGGCGCTTTCGGCGGCCAGGATGGTAGGCCAGTCGGCGAAGGACGACGCTGAGGTACCCGTCATCACGAACTGAGTCGCGTTGTCGTGGCCAACCGAGTGGTTGTTCATGCCGTTGACGATTGACGCGCGTCCGCCCCAGCGGGTGAAGAAGCGGTCGACGCCTTCGCGGTCGGGGCCGGTGGTCCAACGGAGATTGCCGGCTTGGGCGATGGAGGTGTCTAGGTCCATGTCGACGCCTTGACCCTCGAAGTGGGGATCGAGGACGGTGGTGGTGTCCCAGCCACCGCCAGCGAAGAAGAATAGGAACTTACGATCTTGAGCCGCGACCGCAGCCTTTGCCGTGTTGGGCATGGACAAGGCCGCGGTTGCCGCGAGCGCTCCACCGAGGAAACCACGGCGAGACGGGACGTACAGTTGCTTGCGTCGAGTCATGATGGGCTCCTAGTAGAAAATTACGCGAGGGTCGCGAAGAATGGCGGACAAGACACCCGACCAGGCGGAGATGGGGGACGCTTCGACCGAGTAGATTTCCTTCCACACGGCGATGAGCGCGGTGGGCTCGGTGGCGTCGTCGGCCAGGGCGAATCCGGTGGTCTGAAGATATAGGGCGCGGATTTGAGTCTCGAACGCCTCGGGGCTGCTCTCGGGGGTGTCGTCGACCGTGACCAGGTTCAGCATTCGGGCTGGGGCTTCGCGGTTGGGGTCGAGGTCGTGAGAGGTGACATCCCAGGCGGCGCTCTGGGCGAGGCGCTCGAGGACGAAGACCGTGGCAACGCCCGGGTCGCGGCTGGGGGTCACAACGGCGCGGCTATCGATGCCGCCGGCGAGGACGGGTAGGCCCATGCCGTGGGTGGTGAGACCGTCTTGGCCGTTGAATACCCACCGATAGCCGGTGATGCCTTCGATGATACTGGCGATCTGCGCCGGAGACGCCGTCTTTAGGCCGTTCATCCGCGCGTCGAGCTCTTTAGAGCGCGCCCCGCTGGACTTGTACGCCGGCTGAAGAACGATGGTGCGAATTAGCTCGCGGATGCTCTGGTTGCTTTCGACGAAAGCATCGTTGTAAAGTCGAGCTTCGGACCAATCTTCGGTTCCTAGTGTGCGTTGGGTGTAGCCTTCGAATGCGGTGCGGACGGCGCAGGCCTCGAAGCGAGGGTCGTCGGCAATCTCTTGGGCCAATTCGGTGAGATTGGACACAGGACGGCCGTAATAGCCTGGCGAGCGACCGGCGTAGCCGGACCACGCTTGCTCGTTCTCTTGTCGGTAGACGATCTGTTCGATGCCCATGTTGTCGTCGTAGTTGAAGAAGCCGAACAGGTTGGCTGCGAGCGGGTCGAGGGTGGAGTGGCACGACTGACAGCCATCGTTGGTGGCGATGGCGTTCTCGGGGTCTACCGTGAGCTGATCGACCGCGGCGCGATTGAGCACAATGGGACGAGACAGGTAGTCGTCGCACATGAACATCTTGCTGATGGCGTTGGCGCGATGTCGGTTGGCGTTGCCGCCCATGGACGGGTAGCGCTGCCACGTGGTGGTCATGGTGAGCATGCCTGCGTGGGGACGCCCGTCCATGTAGGTGCCTTTCTCCCAGCCGCCGTTGCCAGGGATGTCGATGTCCCACATTTGTGCGAGCAGCGGATTGGCCATGGTGTATTCGGCGGTAACGATCTCGGAATACGGCAGGTCGTTCTCGATGATGTGGCGCAGCAGCGCGAGGGGCTCTTCGCTGATGATAGTGCCCATCACGTCTTCGGGGACTTCTTGGAGGCCGCGATCTTCGAGATGGAAGTAGGTGTCGCCCGTACGCATGAGGAAGCGACCGTTGAACACCTCGAGGGTGCGGTCGACGAAGCGAGGGTCGTTCAGCCAGTTGTCTACGTAGGATTCCCAGGCCGCCGGATTGTTCTCGTAGGCTTTCAGTTCAGCTTCGGTTGGGTGAACACCCCGCAGATCGACTGAGAGACGGATCAGTT
>JAACDH010000106.1 GCA_009936995.1 Rhodobacterales bacterium | reverse complement strand
GGTAGATGCCATCGAAACGGCAAGTACGCGCCCGTGTATTGGACCTACGCAGACGACACCATCGAGGCCAGGATTGCCGGAATTGTCTGCGGTCGAATCGAGTCCATGAAGGCGATGATTGGCGACGACGTCGAGACGGTTCGCGAGATCTCCCGCCTGCTGGTGAGCTGAGCACCTCACGCGGATCTCACGTTGTCCCACCCCGGAGATATGGCGGAGATAGCTTAAGAATACTCACGGGAGCTCTGATGAATCGTCGTTTCTTATTTCTCTCCGCTCTACTCACCCTGGCGTTGAACTGTGCGAGCAGCACCGGTATCCAAAAGAGCGGTATGAAGAAGAACCCCGTGTCGGCGGAAGCCGGGCAGCCGCGCGCCCAGATCTCGCCGATCCTCAAGGTGAAACTCTACGCTCCCGCTTTGAAGAAGATGACCTCACTCGAAGAGGAGATCAGCATTAATGTCGCGGTGTGGGACCTCCCGATGGACCCGAACGTGTTCCGCAAGCAATCCTACGTTCTGGGCTCGACGGGCGGCGATGTACACATGAAACCGCTGTTCGTCGACGCAGATGAGGCCGGCAATACGCCCGTGGAGTTCCAGATCCAGGTGACCTCGGCCGGTAAGAAGGTCGATACGAACCTACTGAACTGTACGCCTGTGGGACTCACCGTCGCCCAAGTGGGGGACGAGGTCCACGTGAGCTGCAGTCTAAACTGCTTCACGAAACCTCTTGGACAATCGCTCGAGAGGGCGTTGGATCGTAGACGATGGGGTGCAGGCCCGCGTCTGCCGTCACCCAGGCGAGATTGAGCCGCCGTTAGGGCGACTCCCATGAGCAGCCTTCGCTATCACAGTTAAAATCAACGGTCTCGGGAAACGTGTAGCCCACGCCGCCCACAAGAACGTCGTCTGGAGCGTTGTCGGCAAATGTGCATTGCGTACCGCTTAGCAAGCCCGTCGCATAGGCGAACACCGCCCCACCGTTCTCGGCCGCGTTGTCTGTGAAGCTGACGCGCTCTAGGGACGCCGTTCCCACATTCAAAATCGCGCCACCATCGTCGGCCCTGTTGCCGCTGAAGACCGTATCGACGACCGTGAGCGTGGAATTGTAGTTCATGATCGCGCCACCGACTTCGGTCGCATTGTTGCCACTAAAGACCGAGTCTTCGATGTCGAGCGACCCCGAAAAGACGTAGACCGCGCCGCCGTCTCTGGCCGAGCCACCCTCGATGGTGACGCCGTAGAGCCGAATTTCGGCGCCGTTGTATCCACAAAGGGTGCCGCCGTCATCGCCGGCATGGTTGTCGGTGAAGACCACGTCAGTGGCGGTCACAGAGCAGCCGTCGGTCGCGTAGATCGCACCGCCATCGTACGCCTCGTTGCGGGTGAGTGTGCTGTCGGAGATGGAGAACCTGCGGCCGCCATCACAGAGGACTGCGCCGCCTTTCGAGGCATTCCCAGCGCCACGAGCGTGGCCGCGATCGATGTTCACGCCGCTCACCGTGAGCGTGCCAGCCCCGACCGTGAGCACGGTGTCGTTGCCGCCGCCCGACAGCGTGGTGATTGCCGCGCCCGCTCCCTCGATGACGACGTTAGCGGTGGTGGTGAGTCGCACATACCACTCCCCAGCGCACACCGTGAGCGTGCCATCAGAGGTCAGCGCGATGTAGTCGCCATCGATGAAAGCTTGCGTTAGATCGAGTGTATCTCCATCGCTATCCGTGAAAATCACGCCGTCACACGGTCCCGTTGTCGCCGTCTCTGTGCTGGATTGGTATTCCGTTGACTGCGGCGCGGAAACAGGGACAGGCGACGCCACGCAACCCACTTGACCCAGCAGGACTAGCCCGACCGAAAGCGTCAGTAGTCCCTGGGTACCGGCGTGACAGAGGAGCATGGGCCGCAAATTAACCTCGGTGAGGGTCAGGGGCCACGTTTAGGGAGTGGCTTGAACACAGCTGGTGAGGAGCCCATTGCATTCCAGAACCAGCTCCTCACCGCCCTGGACACGAACGCTGATGGACGCTTGCGGGCCACCGCCGGTGTCAACGAACACCGTGTAGGCACCAGCGGGTACATTCCCTGCACCGAACTCACCTTTGGCGCCTCGGAGCACAACGTTCTGAGCGCCATGAATGACAACCGTTCCAAAGGCCGGTGAGCCCCGAACCGGAGACGTGATCGGCGCTACATCGGGCGGGAGGACCTCTTCTGGCGCCCCCTCGTCGGGCTGCGCTTCGACGGGAGATTCAGAGCCTTCGCCTGGCCGCTCGTCTACCACGGGTGTCGGCTTCACGGCGGGTTCGGGCGACGGGCTGACCACCGGCTCGGGGGCAGCGACCGGCGCCTCGTCAACCACTGGGGCAGCCGGAGGGGCGAACACTTCGGTGGGAACATCAGCGTTCATCCAAGCCAGCACCACAACAATCGCCACGATGGCCGCGCTCCCCAGCGCCACCAGGCCAAGCCCCCCCACAAGGGCCGCCCAAAATCCCGTAGAACGATTCGACGAAGCTTGCTTATCGACCGGGTGCTGAATCGTCGACGCCAATGTCGAGGCGGGTGCTGGGGACTCTTCCTTGGGCTCATCGTTCAACGAAAGGGACAATGTGTCGCTATAGCTCTTGCCCACCATGGGGCCGTCCTCTGCTCCCTCCACAGGCCAATCTCGCGCTCTCGCCCAGGACCCCAACGACGGTCCTGGCAAGACATCTGTGAGCTCATCGCAGCGTCCAATCAGCTCTGAAGCGGTGGGACGGTCTTCTGGGGCGTGCGAAAGACAGTCTTCCATTAGCGCCACTACCCGTGGGTCGGTGCCCTCACGAAGGGCGAGTTTGCGCCGCTCCAGATGCTTCGCGAATGAGGGTTCATCGAGCGCCAACGCCAGTATGCGAGGACCGTTCAGCCGAACGTAGAGCTTCTCACCGCTCAAGCCCTCGAAGAGGCAGCACCCGAGCCCGAAGATGTCGGCCTCGGGGCCCAACGAGCGGTCCGTGAACCGCTCTGGCGCCATATAATGCAAGCTGCCAACCACCATCTGCGTAGCGGTTCGCGCCTCTCGAATCATCTCGTCGGAACGTGCAATACCAAAGTCTAATAGCTTGACCTGGCCATGCTGGCCGATGCGAATATTAGCTGGCTTGATGTCGCGGTGAACCAACTTTAGCGGTTCACCGTTACTTGCAGGCGTTGACCAAGCCTTGTCCAGGGCGCTGGCAACTTCGCTGATGATATGCACAACGCCAGCCTGCGAGACAGGCCGCGCGCCCCGACAGCATTCGCTCAGATCTTCCCCCGCAATGTACTCGATGACCAAGGCCACCCGACCTTCCAGCTCAGTGATGTCAATCACCCGCATGATCACGGGATGTTCAAGCTGTGCGAGCAGACGCCCTTCGTCCCGAAGCCGCTCTACAGGCTGACTTTCAGCCGACACACCTGCCAACAACACCTTGAGAGCGACCGTCGTCGTGAGCCCTCCGGGTTGTTTCATTCGGGCGCGATAGACCTCACCGAAACCACCTCGACCGAGGCACAAGTCGACGCTAAAGGTCCGATACTGTGAAGAAGGTCTGGAGATGTCCGGCAAATTTAACCCTTCGATGCTCCAGAAGGGTAGTCCGGTTCGCTCGGTTCACCAACCCCCCCCCTCTCGTCAAGCCAGGGCTCGATGGCCAATGATACCGCTTGCCCAAGTTGAATACTCGGCAAATGAGTTGATGTATCTCGTTACAGAGACCACCGGTCGATGGCGAAAACGGTCACTCGTGTGGCTTAAAAGTAACCTCTTTCCTCGCTTCACCCCGGTGCTGCGATGACGCGCCAATCTTCACCCGCATTGCCCCGCGAGGGTTTACAGCTGCCGGCGCTCTAGGTGACGCGCACGCTCCAACAAGTCCGACATGTTGAAGATCCGCTCCGCACGCCCCGTGGGCTCTGACGGAGCGCCGCCTACCCAAATGGCAACCTCGTCGTCAACCCAGTCGTAGAGCTCGTTCAGTCCCCGCGTGGTCTCGGTGGGGCTGGCCACCGACGAGGTGCCGATCGCGACCGCGATGGCGCCAGCACTTCTGACGACACGGCCAATCATTTCTGTCGGCGTATCCGCGCCAACAAATCGTACATCCCAACCTTCAAGGCTCAGAGCGACGGCCGACATGTGCAGGCCAATGACATGGTGCTCGCCGGGCAGGGTCGCGCAGACCACAACGCTGCCGTCTGCCGTCGGCGTGATTGGCCGCCATAAACCCGAGAGGAAGCTCACGACCACATGGGATGCGAAATGCTCCTCGGCGATGTCGATCCGGTTTGATCGCCAGCGAACACCCATCTCTATTAGAAAGGGGGAGAGGTGCTGATCTAAGAAGTCGACCGAACCGACCCGCGACCACGTTTGCTGGAGGCTTCTGGTCAGCGCGTCAGCCTCAAACTTTTGAACGCTGGCGAACCAGTGTGCGAATCGGTCGGCGGCCAGGGCCGAATCTGGGCCTGGATTCACGATGGCGGCCAGACGCCCGATGAGTTGATCGTCGCTATCCGGCAGTAGCGTCGAAGGCTTGTGACCATAACCGATCAGCTGTTTCACCAGCTTTAGCTTGGGAATGATGCCTACCGAATACCGCCGATGCCCTGAGGGACGGCGAATCGGCTCTGGATAGCCATATCTACGCTCCCAGGTTCGAAGGGTTCCGATAGGAATGCCCACAGCCCTGGAGAGCGCACCGATACTAATTTCCTGAGAAACGTCCATACCTATTCATTGCACGTCTCGGAGAGATAGGCGAATAGATTTTCACTCAAAATGAGTAGGCTTGGCGGCCTGAACTAACATTTGAATAGAAAATATTAGCCAAAACCTATTCAATAGGGCTATACAGTATGTGTTCACAACTAAGGAGAACATCATGCGCTTCGCACCCATCGTTTTCGCCCTCACTCTTTTCGCCTGCTCTGGTGATTCCAAATCCGACACCAGCACCACCGAAACTTCCACCGGGACGACCACTACAGAGACCACTGTCGAGACGGATGACACCATCATTGGCGTGGCGGACAGCGCTGGGGACTTCACGACCCTCCTCGCCGCGGTCGACGCTGCGGGCCTCACCGAAACTCTCCAAGGCGATGGCCCCTTCACCGTGTTCGCTCCGACAGACGCTGCCTTCGCGGCCCTCCCCGAAGGTACTGTCGAAGCCCTGCTCGCGGACGTCCCCACCCTTACCGACATTCTGCTCTACCACGCGGTGGGCGCGGAAGTTTCCTCTACCGCTGTTGCCGAACTGAGCTTGGTCACCGCCCTCAACGGCGTTGACTTGAAGGTCACCACCGACGGTGGTGTTTTCATCAACGAAGCGGAGGTCACGGTGGCCGATGTTCAGGCATCCAATGGCGTCATCCACATCGTTGACGCCGTGCTCCTTCCGCCCCCGACGATCACCGATATCGCTCGGGACAATCCGGACTTCAGTATTCTGTATACAGCGCTTCAAGCGTCGGACCTAGACACGGTTCTGATGGAAGAGGGCCCGTACACGGTGTTCGCGCCGACCGACGCCGCCTTTGGCAAGCTTCCGGAAGGCACCGTCGACGCGCTCCTTGGCGATATCCCCGCGCTCACCGACATCCTGCTGTACCACGTGCACGCCGGTCGGCTCCCTGCCGCGGACGTCTTGGCGTCGGCGAATGTGACAATGGCTCAAGGTGATGACGCTGCCGTAGCCATGGATGGTGCCACTCCCACCATCGCGGGCGCCGCGATCGTAGCGACAGATATCCCTTCTCGCAATGGTCTCATTCACATCCTAGACGATGTCATGTTGCCTCCCGAGTAGCCCTGCTATTCTGACGCGAAGAGCCGGAGGTTAGAGTGGTTGGGAGTGTTGCCTTAGATAGGCAGACAACCGCCACTTCCTCCGGCTTGACGCGCTTGTCATGTAACGAACCTTTCCGAAAATGGGACGCTCTGGGCCCCAGGCGCGGTCAAACTTGCCGAAGACCCAGCCGATACCACTCCACGAATTTGGGTCCCGACCGTCTAGGGCATACTGATTGTTGAGTTGAACGAGGATCTCAAAAGCACGCTCGGGGTCTTCCGTCCATCCCAGTACCTTCTTTCCCCACAGCATCCGCAGCGCATTGTGCATCTGTCCGTCCCGGACCAGTTCTCGCTGGGCAGCATTCCAAAGCGGGTCAGATGTGCGGGCACCTTCGAGTTGTTCGATTGTGTAGAGCTCGGGACGGGCGTCTTGTCGGTGTGCAGCCAGGGTAGTACGCGCCCACGATGGTAGCCCCGCATAGGACGTGAAACCCGCTAGGTCGCGGTGCGCTTGGACCGCGCCCAGCTCGCGCCAGGTCAGGAGTTGGTCGAGGAACGCCTCGACGTCCTCATCCAGACCCCACCAGCCTGCTCGACTTCCCGTGGCCTTGAGAGCCATCGATGGATCCCATGTGGGTGCCACGTCGTGAAACACCTCATACGCACCGATGTGCCCGAAGTGCAGCCAAGCGGACAAGCCACTCTGGATGGCGTCGTCCGGGTGGGACCGATCTCGCGGATACCGATGAAGTTGATGGGTGTGGAAGTGCCTCCAGGCTGCGCGTGCGGCCTTCTCCCCTCCTCTCGTTGCCACCGCTGACGGGGTCCCGTTTAGGCTGACGGGAAGCGCCTCTTCTCCGGTGGGCATGCGAGCCACGGCTGGCCAACGCGCCAGGATCTTGTCCGCCAACCGTACACCCCCTGAGAGCACGACCAGCGGATCGGCCATCGGCGGGTCCCACGACTGTGGAAGGTTTTTCTGTGTCCATCGCCGAAAGCTGTGCGCCACCGTGAAGTCCCGCTTGGGCAGCCCTACGGGGATAATGCCCAGGCCATCCACCGCTTCGACGCGTACGTCGAGGCGTCGCTGAGTAGCCGCAAGCATTCTGGGGTGGAAGTGCGTTGGGAAGAGGTCGGTGACCACAACGGCCGCGTCATTGGCGAGTGCTTGGAGCAGACCACTGGCGTGTCCGGGCGTGGGCTCTACATAGGGGTGGTAGCAGATTCCAAACTGACCGAAGCGGACGGCATTGTCGGCCATTCCCTGCAGGACGAATCGATGTACGCGCCTCGACGCCCACCGACCCTCCACCCGAATCGCTTCCAGCACGACCAGTGGCAGGCCAAGTTGCTGTGCGTGCCAAACCGCGTGCTGCAGACCATGGGACCAAGTGGTGCGACGAGCGGCAGTCATCCAATACAACACGAAGGATCGGTCTGGCCGCATTGGCGCAGTACTGCCGTAGATTCGTTGGCTGCTGATCGGCGGTACCAACCGGCTCAGGGTGCACGCATGGAGATACGCTGGATGATGTACTCCAACCGTCGCTGCCACGGCGGGAGACTCTCGGGGGGCTCCGAAAGCAGCGCCGCCCCAATCGCCTGATCAAGTCCGGTCCGTTCGACCTCCGGATACAGATCCCAAAAGTTGGTACCGTCGGCGATCAGGTCTGTTGTCAGACCCTCTACCAGCTTGCGGGCCACGGCATAGTCGGCGCGTGTGACCCAACGAATCCAGTGGCTTGAGACGGAAGGGGTGAGTATCGGAATCGGGATCATCACCGGTCGTATGCCGACGGCCGCGGCGATGCGTTCGAGGACCTCTCGGGCCGTCACCACCTCTGGCCCCGGCAGCGCCAGGCAAGAGGATTTCTGTTGGGTGAGCTGGACTGAATAGACGATGGCGCGGCACACGTCTGCAATTCCGATGGGCTGGCTCCGCCGAGACAACCAACTGGGCAGGACCATGACCGGAAGGCGCAATGCAAGATCTCGAACGATCATCCAGCTTTGAGAGCCCGCACCGATGATCATACCCGCCTGAAGCTCGATCGTAGAGATTGTCCCTTTTCGCAGCGCGACGCCCGTCGCCAGGCGGGCGGCGAGGTGTGGAGAAGGCTTCGTCTGGGGCTGTGGCCCACCCAAGTAGACGATACGCCTTAGACCTGCGCGCTCGGCGGCGCTGCGAACCCGATGCGCAGACGACTGCTCACGCCCCGCCAAATCCGGACCGGTCTCTCGCATCTGGTGCACCAAGTAAATCAGGGAGTCGGCACCCTGAAAGACGTTGTCCAAAGACGATGTATCGTCGACATCGAGGTGTACCCAGTTCCACGCTGGATGTCTCAATGCGGACTGGTCCGGTCGACGACTACCGCATTTGACATCGTATCCGCTGTCCAGCAACGCGGTCACCAACTGCTGACCGACGAAACCACTGGCCCCTGCTATGACACATACCTGACTCATGCGTCCACCACTGCTGCGGCCATTCGGTCGATGGCCTGATTGGTAAAATGATCTTGCAACCAACGGGTCACGGGCCCAAAGACCCGTAAAAGCGCGGAAGCTGGCTGGGAGAACTTCCGGACGCCGAAGAACACCTCGTCGGTCGCCTTGTCCCATTCGACGAGGAAGCGCTCTTCGCCACGCACTGCGTGCATTTCCAGCGTTCCATATGCAAAGCCAAACCGAGCGGATTGGTCATCTTGCTCGTCCTCTGTATAGACGATCCGACACACGTTGACCGACCAGATACCCAGGGTCCGCGACAGGAAGGCGAAGTGCTCGCCAGGCTCCAGAGGCACATCGGAGCGCACCGCAAAAACCCAGGCCAAGTCGAAGGGGACCCAGCGCCGCAACGCGACAACCGCCGCCTGAAAGTCTGCCTCGCCGTGACCGATGACGCGCCGTTCTTCCGCCGTCGTCCAGCCCGGACTCGGGACCCCGGATCGGGTGCCTCCAACCTGTTCGTAGCTGAAGGGCAGCAGGGAATCACCCTCCAGAACCGTCCCCAAGGAGGCGATGGACGGCTTGATCAGCGAGAGAGTATTCATTGATTGAACCATAATATCCATGCGTTCAGCGACCAAGCAATGGAGATCCACAGCAGGTAGGGCGCGTACAGTGCAGCACCCAGGCGGCTGGTGCGGGCGAAGACCGCGATACACGCAGCGATGGCTATCCACAGCAGGCTGATCACGACCAGGGCGGCACCGACCTGATGCCAAGCGAAAAACAGCGGAGACCAGAGCGCGTTCAGCGCCAACTGTGTGAGGAACAACGCGACGACGGTCCGGGACCCGTTCAGGTCGCGTCGCATCGCGTCCCAGGCGCCGACGGCCATGGTCGTATAGAGAACGGACCAGATGGGGCCGAACGCCCAGTTTGGCGGCGTCCATGGTGGCTTGTTCAGGGTGGGGTACCAGAGGCGCACGCCCTCTATCGTCGCCAGACCTCCGACGGCTGCCACGCCGTAGCTGACCAGCAAGAGCGCGACCAGCAGCGCCCCGGCGCCCCAGCGGGACATCGACGTGTCCAAGCGGTGAGCGGGATCGATGGACGCTGACGGGGTTAGGACAGTGGGGCGGAACATGGACGAACCAGTTTTGAATACTATTTTTATCATAGCACGGCTAAGAACAGGACCTCCTAGGAAGCAGACTCAAAAACGCTGTATAAAGCAAACTAGGTTGCCGAGAATCATCGGCGACGCTACACTCTGAACATGTACAAAACCTGCTCAAAATTGAGAAATTATGACGATGGCTTCGCGGCCAAGCAGCCGCGCTCATGACGCGTCAGGGACCGAACCCAAGCGCCTGGACACCCGAGGTACGAGACGCGATTGAGCGTTGGAAGCCAGTGTCGACGCTAAAAAATCGGATGGCTGCACGCACGGTCGCGGGTGCATCCAGAGTTTTGATGCAGTGGCTCAACACCCTGACGATGGAGAACTACAGCGCATTTTCGGCAGCCCGAAAGCAGGACACGGGTCTGCTTACGTTCTCCAACCATGTCTCTTTGTTCGACGACCCATTGCTGACCTCGTGTATGAGTCGCACCGAGTGGCCTCGCATCCGGTGGATCGCCGCGGACGCGCTCAACTTCTTTGGTACGCCGTTGCTCGCGGCCGTGTTCAACGCCGGGAAGTGCGTGCCGATCGTCCGCGGGGCCGGCGTCGATCAGCCTGGCATGCACTTTCTAGCGGAGCGACTGCAGCACGGAGAATGGGTGCATATCTTTCCCGAGGGCGGACGCACACGCGACGTAGACGGCCGCATTCAGACGCCTCTCAAGACCGGGATGGCAGAGCTTGTTCGCGCTTCCAAGCCCGTCGTTCTACCGTTTCATCACCACGGGATGAGAGAGGTACTTCCGATTGGCGGTCGGTTTCCACGCTTCGGAAAGACCGTGACCGTGCGCTTTGGCGAAGCACTCGACAGTCGAGGCGATGTGGCCGAGCGTTCGATCGCCGAGATCACGGAATGGGCGACGCATCAGTTGCTGGCCCTTCAAGCGCGGTCACCATGATCCGACTCGGGATCATTGGCATCGCGGTAGCTGCGGCGCTTGCGCTTGGATGGGTCGTCGGAGGTTGGACGCTCATGGCGCTTGCAGCCCTGTCGTTCGCCGTTCAGTGGGTCGCATTTCCCATCGCCTTCGCGACCCGCAGTGAACGCTATTACGACCTGACCGGAAGCTTCACATACCTCGCGTTGTTGATGGTCGCGTTAGCCAGCACCGAACGGGTATCTCTCCGGGGCGCCATTCTCTCGCTATTCGTGGCCATTTGGGCCCTGCGGCTTGGCCTATTCCTGGCCCATCGCGTGTACCGTGCCGGCGGAGACCGGAGATTCGACGAGATCAAGCATTCGGCCAGTCGGTTCGCGGTTGCATGGTCCCTGCAGGGCCTGTGGGTCTTCCTCACGCCCCTCGCCGTCTGGATCGTCATC
>JAACDH010000641.1 GCA_009936995.1 Rhodobacterales bacterium | reverse complement strand
CCAGCGATCGCCCCATCAGTTGGCCAGCCTTTGTCCAGTGGGTCGATGAGAACCAAGTCCACTTTACAACCTACGCTTTGCCCGGAGAGCCTTTGCCAGCGTACCCGATCTTCGACCCCAAGGATCAACCGGAGCGTAAGGCGCCCCTTGGTCTGGTCGTTGGCGCCGCGGGGGCTGGCGTGCTGTCGGGCGCGCTATACACCACAGCCCATCTCCATACAGCGAGGTATAACGACACGGTGAACAAACCCGTCCCCGACGAAAACCTCGACGGTCTACGTAGAACCACGAATGGCCTGGTGGTCGCATCGGCGATCTCTGCGACGGCCGCAGTGAGCGCCAGCGTAGCCATCGTTGTGGCCTGGTAGTCCGTCATGCTCCGCATTGGTGAGCGTATCGATCGCTACGTCATCGAGTCACTGCTAGGGCAGGGCGGAATGGCAGCCGTTTACCTCGCTAGGCACTCCACGCTTGGTTCCCAACACGCCATCAAGGTGCTGTTCATCACCGCACCCGAAATCCGCACCCGGCTCATGCGCGAAGGTAAGGTCCAGGCCAATCTGCGGCACCCCAATATCGTAGCCGTGACCGACGTGCTCGAGATTCAAGGTGCTCCCGCCCTGGTCATGGAATACGTCGATGGTCCACCGCTCGACCAATGGCTCTCGTCGAATAAACCCACCCTCGAAGAGACGCTCTTCCTGTTTCGAGGAATCCTACGTGGCGTCATGGCCGCCCACGAACGCGGGGTAATCCACCGCGACCTAAAGCCTGCCAATGTACTGCTCGCGGTCACCCGTGAGGGCGTGATACCCAAAGTCGCCGATTTCGGATTGACGAAGTCGCTGCGAAGTTCCAAGGGAAGTACCCAAACGGGCATGGCGATGGGGACACCCGAGTACATGGCGCCCGAGCAGATCCGGGATGCCTCCGACGTCGACCAGCGCGTTGACATGTTTGCGATGGGCTGCATTTTGTTCGAACTCACCTGCGGACAGCGCGCGTTCGCCGGTCCCGACAACGTGGCCATCTTCAACGCCATCGTCAGCGGAACTTACCCAGCCCCGGCCTCGCTCCGGCCCGACTTGCCACGCAATGTGCAAGTAGCGATCCGCTGGCTGCTCCAATCCGACCGGGAACGGCGCATGGGCTCGTGCACCGAGCTGTTCGACCTACTCTACGAAGATGCCCCTACTATGGGCCTAAACGTCGAAACACCTGAGATAGAACCTATTAGCATCTCCATGATGACGGTCAGCCCGCCCACCCCAGCTGAGCACGCGCATTTGCTGCCGCCGGGCCAAATGGGCATCGCGACACAACCACCTCCCTCCCAACGAATGAGCACCCCGCCGGGAGCCCCTCGCTTCGATCCCAAGGCCATGGTTAAGGAACCGGCAGAGATCGCCGCGGCGCCGGACGCCAAAAGATTCGTACGACTGGTGCTGCCGTTCCTGTTGCTGTTGGTGGGGGTGGCCAGCGGCGGGTTGGGCTACTTCTTCCGCGACATGGACCGTAACGGGAGCATCGCTGCGCCCAGGCCGCTGACCACAACGGCCGCTCCGGTGCAGCCCCTCCCACCGGAGACGCAGCCCATTCTGCAGCCAGGGCCGGCGCCGACACAACAATCGGAGCCCAGCGAGCTCTCCAAGACCGAGCCCGCGGTGACCACGCAACCCGTGCCTGAGACGCAAGCAGCGCCCGACGAGCGACCAACCGGTGGCGAAGTCACCATCAGCGGCGATGCGCGCACGGTCATTCTAAAGGGCGGCGGCGAGACCCACCTCGTGCCCGGAGCCGTCCCCGCGGGCGACTACGAAATCTTCGCCGACTTTGGTGATGGTGTGGTCAGTGCCGGCAGGGCCACCGTCCGCGCGGGTAAGGTCATTGACCTGGGCTGCGAGAATTTCTTCTTTCAGTGCCGGCCTAAATAATCTGCCTCCAGCTCACATTCGGCGATCCGAGCAGCGAAGTTGGTGTTCAAAAAGGCTTCGCTGGCATCGGGATTGGGCGGCAAATCACGATAGCCACTCAGGCACATT
>JAACDH010000640.1 GCA_009936995.1 Rhodobacterales bacterium | reverse complement strand
GCGAATCGCCGCCGAAGAAGCACGAATCGCCGCAGAGGATGAAGCAGCGCGAATCGCCGCCGAAGAAGAAGCCGCCCCAATCGCTGCCGAAGCAGAGCGAACCGCCGCCGAAGAGGAAGCAGCCCGCATCGCTGCTGAAGAAGAAGCCCGAATCGCCGCCGAAGAGGAAGCAGCGCGAATCGCTGCTGAAGAAGCGCGAATCGCCGCAGAGGAAGAAGCGGCGCGAGTCGCCGCTGAAGAAGCGCGAATCGCCGCAGAGGATGAAGCAGCGCGAATCGCCGCCGACGAAGAAGCCGCCCGAATCGCTGCCGAGGAAGAAGCAGCGCGAATCGCTGCTGAAGAAGAAGCCGCCCGAATCGCTGCCGAGGAAGAAGCAGCGCGAATCGCTGCTGAAGAAGAAGCAGCGCGAATCGCTGACGAGGAAGAAGCAACTCGAATCGCCGTAGAGGCAGCCAAGATCGCTGCGGAAGTGGAAGCTCGCGCCCTCGCAAGCACACGAGAGACCGCCTCCTTGGCCGCTACAGCCATTGCCCAGGCCGCCATCGTCATCGCGGCTTTACTCGAACACGCTGTCGAAACGGTGGTCGAGGCGCCCGGAGATCTCAACGACCTGCTCCGGCCCCTCGAGTCGATGGCCGCGCAAATCGCTGACGCCCAAGCTCGGGCGCAGGTGCTCTACGGCCGCCAAAACGCAATCGAGACCGCAGCCTTGGCGGAGGAAAACACCGCCGCCATTCAGTCCCTCGAGATCGAAGTCACCGAGACCATCGCGGCATCCGAACCCGTCGTCGCCGCCATTCAAACCGCTGTCGAAGCCGTTCAACAAGCGGAACAAGACGCAATCCTGGAACGGACAGCTCGAGCGGCGGTGTATGTGGAACGGGCGAACGTGGCCTACGCCCAAACCACGGCCACACAGGCCGCCTCGAGGGTCAGCGTAGGGTCGGACCAAGTCCTGGTCGCCGAGCTGGTTGCCGGTCTCGACGCGGTCGTCGCTGACGCGACACAGCAACAGCAGGCGCTCCAGCGCGCGCACGAAGCTGCGGCCACAGCTCCGACCGTAGAGGCGTCTCAACCCCTCCTCGAAGCGATGTCGGAGGCGGTGACCACCCTTGAACAAGCATCCGAGACCGCTCGACAGCTCGCGCTGGGCATCAACGACGGGATCGCCAAGGCCAAACAGGCCATTGCCGACCTCAACGTCCAGGCTGAAGCGCACCTAGGGTCCGTGGTCGAGGTTGCCACAGTCATCGCCGGGCTGCTCGCACAGCTGGGTCCACCGGTGGAGGGTATGACGGTCTTGGCGGACCTCTCGGCGCTCGTGGACGAGACCCAACGACAGACCCGCGACGCCTCCCAAGCCCAAGTCGAGTGCGCCGCGGCCTCCACGCCCGCCATCGCGCTGGCTCTGTGCAGGGGACTTGAAGCAGCCGAGCGAACCGCGGGCGACGCCCTCCAAAAGGCCACAACCCTCCACGCCGAAATTATGGAGGCAAATGCCGCCGCCGCAGAATCTCGTTTGGCACATCTCACCGCCCGCAGCGACAGGGCCACGGACGCCCATCTAGCCCTCGCATCCGAGACCGAGTCCTGGATTGAAAACGCACAAGAATCCAGCAACGCCATCGCCAACGCCCTCGAAGCCGCCCTCGGGCACTCCCGTGCCGACCTGGCACCTGAGATCATCGCCCAGATCACCGAGCTCGCTATCGCCGCAGCCATGCTCCGTGAGGACGTCGAGGCGGCCGGTCGTGACCAAAGAGGTGCGGATGTAAAGGCGGGTGCTCGGACCCTAGCCACCTCCGCGCGAACGGCGCGGGAACTGCTTGAGAAGCTCAACGAGCCGACAGTCCCTCCTAGTTCCGACCGAATCTCTCGTCTCCGACGGGGACGCAGCTCTGGCGCAGGTAGCGCCCGCGATCGACTCCAGCGCCTTCGTCAACCACACACGGACGAAGAAGCGCATCCCACGTCGGCTCCTTCGCCCACCGTCGAGACACCCGCTGAACCGGTCCCCGCCCCCCCTTCCGAGCCCGTCGCCGAGCCCAGCCCCCCATCCGAAGCCGGCTCTAACCATGACCGCATCTCCCGCCGCCGCTCCCGAACCGCCGAGGGTGAGGACCGACCTCGCCGACGTCGTCGCTCCCAGGGCCTTCCTAGAAAGCCACAGAGTCGGCCTATTCTCACGCCGAGCAGCACCGACGCGCCCACGTCCACCGGTGACCGGAAAGCTGATCTTCGCGCCGCACTACGAGGTAGTCGAAACATCGACGAGTTCCGCGCCGCTAAGGTCGCCAAGCTTCGGGAAGCGGATGAGGACGACGACGAATAGAACGCATCGACGGTAGGCACAACGGCGCCTCTCTATTGGGAAGACAGCGCGGGACTTGAGGCGGCGTCGCCTGTCACCGGCGAGACGTGTGTGGACCACCACGCCCGAGCCTCTTGCTGGGTCCATGCCTGGGCAACCTCAATGTCTTCCAGGGCATGAAGAATCGCCCGCGCAGAGTCCGGTCTTTTTGAGGGCTCCTTCTCCAAACACTGCATGATGACGCGCTCGAGATCTTCGGGGATGGGTGTGAGGGTGGCGATAGAGACCGGCCGAGGTTCTTCCTTGATGTGGCTCGCCACCATCTGCTGAGCACTGCCATCGAATAGGAGTTGGCCCGTGAGCAGCCAGTAGGCCACGCAACCCAGCCCGTAGAGGTCACTGCGGCCGTCGATGTCCGTGTCTCCACGACCCTGTTCGGGCGAGATGAATGCGGGAGTGCCGGCGATGACTCCTATCGAATTGGGCCGTCCGTCCTCAGGGCGCACGCTGCTCGGAGTGACCAGCCCAAAGTCCAGGACCTTCAAGAAGTCCACCTCCTCTCCTAGTTGGCAGACGACCATGTTGGAGGGCTTGATGTCCCGGTGCACCATCCCCTGTCCGTGGGCCTCGGACAGGGATCGACAGGCCTGTTTGAGGAGCTCAATGACTCTGGGAGGGGACATGGCCCCATGCCGGACCACCAGCTCGTGCAGATCGACGCCGTCGAGCAACTCCATCACATAGTAGAAGGTGCCGTCGTCACTGACCCCAAAGTCGAACACATTCACCGTATTGGGGCACTTCAGGACGGCGGTGGCCTGCGCTTCGCGTTCGAAGCGCTTCAGGAGTTTTAGGCGGTGTTCAGGGGTGGTGTTCTCTATGGCGTCAGTTCGAATCAGCTTAATAGCGGCCGGACGCGCCAGCAGGCTGTGATGTCCCTTCCAGACCTCTCCCATACTGCCCTGTCCAAGCCTGTGGTCCAAGGTGTACGCACCCAGTCGACGGGCGAGCTCCAGCTCACGTCCCAGCCCATAGACCACCGAGGACACGAACCCCGCAATGGGAATGGCGAGGATCTCACCCATGAACATGCGGGCGGTGCCCGGTGTCCAGAGCATGGGCTCGCCCAGGAGCCGGGTGAGGCCGAAAGCGACCAGCGCTGTGATGAGCACCCCTGTGGCGGCCAAGCTGGCACGCCGGGGTGAGCAGGGCACCAAGACCGGAAACAAGAGCGCGAGGATGGTAGCGCCTGACCAGCCGCGAAGCTCCCCACCCGGAATGGCGTGCCGCGTGAACGACACCATGAAGGACATGGACACCAAGTACACCACGCCTACAAGGTAGACTTGCCAGCCCGCGAGCGTAATCCGCTTCATCGCAAAGCCGAGGGCCAACGAGTAAACGCCGATCACGATAATGGTGATGGCTCGAATAATCTCCAGATGTCCTGTGATATCGTCCCAGAGTTCCATGACGGCGTAGGCCAGAGCGATGCCGGCGATGAGCTTGGCAAACGTGGACAGCCTGAGTGCCGCATTGGCCATTACGTCGGCGGGAAGAGACCCCGAAGTATCCCGCCACCCACCGGTATCGGAGGGTTCAGTGGCGCGTCTTAGGCGCGCGCCTGTCATGCGAGTCCCGTAAAATATGGGGGAAGACTCAGAGCGGAAACGACGTCTATCATGGTGTATCGGCCGGTTCGGATTGGGTGTTCTTGATGTGGTATCGCTCCTTGAGATCATCGATATCGTGCGTTATCTGGAAGGCGAAATTGGCCGCGTTGAGCGCCAACGCGACCAGCAGTCCCGTGAGGAGAATACCCACGATCGAGATACATATGGCGATGAACTTCGAGCGACGCTGAGAGGGGTGCAGGTCCCCGTAGCCAACGGTCGTGGCCGTCACGAAGGCAAAATACAGCGCATCCTCGGTCTTCCATTGCTCGATGCGGCCGACCCAGATTCCAAGTAGGGCGATGGTGAACATCAAGACGGTGAGGACCGGCCACATCAACATCAGGCTGTCCGAAAAGATGCGAATAAAGTGCAGTTCGAATTCCACGTGCCTATCTCCCTATTTCGCGAACTTCACCAGGATGATCGGACTGCAAACAGAGGCACCCACCCGAGGGTCAGCCCGGTATCGACGATAGGAAGAAGGGTCAAGCACTGACTGGATAAGCAGCATTTGATAATCTCCCGGCCCAGCGTACCGTACTTCGGGCGTTTCGGGAAGCGCGAACAGGGCGTGAGTCTCTCTATCGTTAACGTCTTTGGAACGCTGTGAGATCCGAGAGTGGACCGCATCAATCGCCACCTCTTGCCCAACACCCTCGCACGACACGCTCGGTCGTGTGTTCGCTCGTCTCGACCCCGACGAATTTCGACGGTGCTTTATCGAATGGGTGCAGCGTTTCGCCAACAGGATGCCCGCCAGCCGGTCACGCCGCGAACCGAATGCGAAAGAACACACTGTAGAAGAGGGGTACCAAGGCCAACGTCAGGACCGTCCCGAACAGAAGGCCAAAGATCAACACGACGGCCATGGGCTGGAACATCGGTCCGCCTCCCAGCCACAGCGGAATCAGCCCCAAGACCGTGGTCGCCGTCGTCAACAGAATTGGCCGCAAGCGACTCCTGGCTGCCGCCAGGATTGCTTCTGGCGGGTCCAATCCCTCACCGATCTCTAGGTCGATGCGGTCGATCAAGACATTGGCGTTGTTGATCACCACGCCAAACAGGCTGATGATGCCAAGCAGAGTCATGAAGCCGAAGTAGGACCCGGTGGCTAACAGCCCCACCGTCACACCGACAAAGGCGTAAGGCAGCACGATAACGTTGATCACCGATCGACGAATGCTGTTGAATTGAATCACCAGCAGCATGCCGATCACGACGATAGCGATGGGTAGCGTAGACATCACGCTCTCGTTGGCCTCTGCTGAGGCCTGCGCTTCGCCATCCTCTTCCCAACGGTACTGAGCATCCCAGGCGGTCGCTTCGGTGTCTAGCCAAGTGACCACGTCTTTGGAGATAGCTGCGGCGTTGAACCCGGGCTCTGTGTCGGCGTAAACCGTCACGAGACGGCGCCGATTTTCTCGCCGGATCTTGGGAAACTGAAACTGCAGATCTAGGTCGGCGACCTGTGCCAAGGGCACTGGCGCAGCCCCCGCCGCGGAGAACACATCCAGCTCATCCACACGTGGCTTTCCGGTGCCTCGCAGCACCACTGGCACCACGTCGTCTCCATCCCGGTAGTCGGTGACCGGAAGCCCAGAGACCCCCGTGAGGAGCGAAGTCGCTACGTCCTGGTTGGTCACGCCAGCCAGCCGTGAACGCGTCGGGTCCACGACTACACGGATCTTCTTTGTCCGCCAACCCCAGTCATTTCCAACCGCCCGCAGGCCCTCTGTCTGACGGAGTCGCTCCTCGACAGCACGCACCTTGGTCATCAACCCATCGATGTCATTTCCGGAGATCTTGAACGCGACGGGGTGGTCGACTGGCGGGCCCAGCTGTAGGGGTGACAACAGCACCAGCGCCTCTGGATACGTCGACTCCAGGTAGTGGTTGAGCTCATCCATCAACCCATCGACATCTTCGCGGTGCCGCGTCGTCAAGAGCGCGGAGATGACGTTCTGCTGCCGTTCCGGCCCGTCAAAGGTCAACACGAACCGCGGAAGCGTGTCCCCGATCATGGTGGCCCAGGACACGAGACGGTCGTCGCCCATGCTCGCCAGATGGTGGTCGATCTGTGCTGCAATCGCGGCCGTATTCTCGAGCGTGGTCCCGGGCGCGAACTCCAGCTGGGCGACGAAAGCGGGCTTCTCGGAGGGGGGAAAGAACTTCACGGGCACACTGCCGAAGCCGTAAAGGGCAAGAGCCAGCGCGGCGGTGGCCGCGGCCAATGAAGCCACCGGGCGGATAAGCACCGCCAGTAAGATCTTCTCGTAGAATTGGATCCACTTCGGCGTGCCCACCGCTTTCTTCTCGGTGGGAGGCTTCAAGCCATACGCGCAGAACAATGGAATCATGGTCATGGCCAGCATCCACGAAGCCATCAACGCCATCGTCACCACTTTGAAGATGGGCGCGACAAATTCGGATGAGCCACCCTGACCCAGATAGAACGGCAGGAACGCCGCAGCCGTGGTCAGCGAAGACACAAGCAGCGGTGCCCAAAGCTCTTGAGACGCCCCGAGCGCAGCCTCCCGCGGGGTCTGTCCCTGATCCAGTCGCACCAGACAGGTCTCGGACATGACGATCGCGTTGTCGACCAACATGCCCAACGCGATCAACAAACCCGCCAACGACATCTGATCGATGCCCACGCCGAACGAACCCATCAACAGAAAAGTGGCCACCATAGCGCCAGGGATCAGGCTGGCGACGATGATTCCCGTCCGAAAGCCCAGGAAAATCACCATCACCACGATGACAATTACGACCGCCT
>JAACDH010000639.1 GCA_009936995.1 Rhodobacterales bacterium | reverse complement strand
GACCTGAGTCAGATTCGATTCAAGGCCAAAAGTACAGGAAAATTTCGACTTTTACGCAGTTGTCAAAGAGAGCCACACCGCCATCTCCCTGAAGGGAAACCTGTGTATCGGCACCCGAGCCGCCCGGAATTGACCCAAACCGAACTGGGAATATGGGATGCTGAAAGCCACATCCAGCGGTACGAGACATTTCATGACCGCATCGCCGAAACCGTTGGCGGCCGTCGCCGTATACAGAATAGGAGGTCAGATGACAAAGCCGCTGTTCAAGTCCCTACTCTCGGTCGCCGCGCTGCTTAGCCTGGGTGCCTGTGCCACAACTCGAGCCATCGAGGTCGAGACGCCCAAACCCACCACGGCGCGCGCCGACACGATCACGAAGTCCGACGCTGACTGGAAGACCGAACTTACGTCCGAGGAATACCGGGTACTGCGCCAAGCTGGAACAGAGCGTCCCTTCACCAGCGAGCTGCTCAAGAACCACAATGACGGCACCTATACTTGCGCCGCTTGCGGTCTAGAGCTGTTCGAGGCCGACGCTAAGTTCGACTCCGGAACTGGCTGGCCGTCCTTCTTCAGCAGCATCGGCGAGACCCACGTCACCACCAAAGTAGACAGCTCCATGGGGTTCTCCCGCACCGAGATCCTCTGCGCCCGCTGCGACGGCCACTTGGGCCATGTATTTGATGATGGTCCAGAGCCCACAGGGCTGCGCTACTGCGTCAACGGCGTGTCGCTGGACTTCGAGCCTTTGAAACGCTAATCCGCCGGCGATGAGTGGCGCTTTTCAATCGTACAAGCGCGTGAGATTGCGTCACCGCGACTAGCGCCTCGTTGCGAAAGCGGGCCCCGGATCCTCTTCGTCTCCTGAGCCTCAATATCTATATGGGACGGCCAAGAGTGCACCTTTTGTGTGTGGACAGGCTACAATCCCCTTCTCCTTGGAGGTCCATTGGGCGCGCACGGTGCTATCGCAGCCAGCGATCCTCAAACCGCCGCGGCAGGCGCTGAAATTCTTGAAGCTGGAGGAAACGCGGTGGATGCAATCTGCGCGGCAGCCTTCGCGAGCTTCGTAGTAGAACCCCCACTGACCAGCCCTGGCGGTGGTGGCGCGCTGCTGTTGGGCGACCCCACCACCGGCTGGGAAGTCATCGACTGCATGTCGACGACGCCCGGAATGGGCCTCTCTCAACGCCCCATTCTCGATTTTCATGGCGTCGAAGTGTGTTTCGGGCCCACCAACCAAACGTTCCACGTTGGCCGTGGCGCCGTCGCTGTACCCGGTTTGATGCGCGGCCTGTACTGGGCCCACCAGAAACGCGGTCGACTGCCGTGGTCCGAGATCATCCAGCCCGCAATTCGCTACGGACAAGAAGGCTTTGTGCTCGGCAAGGCCATCCACTGGGTCCACCATCTCCTCGCCCCCATCGTCACACTCACTCCAGGTATTCGCGCGTTGAGCTGCTTGGGCGACCCCCTCACCTCGCGCACACTCGCGCCGGCGGGCAGCGCGCTTCGCAATCGTCCCCTCGGCGACTTCTTTGAGCACCTCGCCCGCGATCCCGAGGACGCCATGGCGGTCTTCAACCACGCGCTGCTTCACGAGTTCGGTCCCGAGACCGGCGGCCTCCTCACCCGAGCCGATCTCGAGCACTGGAAACCTGGCTTTCGCAAGCCCCTGTCCATCCCCTGGAATGGGTACCAAGTCTACACCAACGGCGCCCCCAGTTCGGGCGGCGGGCTGGTGGCCTTCGCCTTGCGACTGTTCGAACGGCTCAAGTTCCCCAAGGACGCGTACGACTCTCCCGCCCACGTCAACGCCATCGCCGACGTGCTCGGTTTGGTCAGCGAGGCCCGAGTTTCTGGATACGACGCCAGCGTGCACAAGCCCGGTGGCATCGACGCCTTCTTGGCCGACCGCACGGTCGACCACTGGGCCATGCGTTTGGCCGCCCTCCAAGAAGAGCGCCAGCAGGGAAATACCACCCATATCAGCGTCATGGACCACTCGGGCGGGGCGGCCTCGATGACCACCAGCAACGGCGAGGGCTGCGGCCACGTCATCGAGTCGCTGGGTATCCACATGAACAACTTCCTCGGCGAAGAAGACATCAACCCCGACGGCTTCCACAACTTTCAACCTGGCCAACGCATGTCCACCATGATGGCGCCCACGTTGGTGCTCTCCAATGGACGTCCGGTGCTGGCACTCGGCAGCGGCGGCAGCAATCGAATCCGCTCCGCGGTGTTCCAGGGGCTGGTCAATCACCTGTGGTTCGACCGTCCACTCGAAGAGGCCGTGAACGCTCCCAGAATCCACGTCGAAGGCAACAAGATCTGGCATGAGCACGGACTGAACCCCGCGGGCATACGGCAGCTCAACGAGCGGTGGCCCGAGGTCACCCGCTTCGACGAGCCAAACATGTTCTTTGGCGGCGTACATGCGGTGGCCTATGAGGGCGACCACGCTGAAGGCGCCGGGGACCGCCGTCGGGGCGGCGTGGCGCGATAACCTAGCCGATTACCAACGGTCCATGGCTCGCAGGCCCATGTCGAAGACCATGGTATCCTGAAAGATATCGCCGATGTGCACCTGAACGGCCAGCACATTTGAGCCGTTCACCAGGGCCGACTTGTCGATCAAAGTTTCCATGGATATCTCGGCCCAGCCCGCTGGCAGCGAGACCGGCGTAAAACCATCTTGCTCAACCTCGCGCTGTCCCACATTCGACCGCCAAACCTCGACGCCGTTCAACCAAACGACGGCCCCCTCACCGCGCAACCCCTCAAGCAGCAGCGCGTCGATGGCATCGACGTCCGCCACTTCGAAGCGCGCGCGGAACCGACTCACTGCGGGCCGATCGAGAGCGGTTCCACCGGGAATGAACGTAGCCACCAATGGGCTGTCGTAGCCCAGGGGTGCCTTCCCAGTCATCCAGGTTGCGTCTATGAAATTGGGCGTATTCCAGTCGTTAGCAACGACTCCAACCGCATAGGACCAAGTGCTGCGCTGCGGAAGCAAGGGCGTAGAGACGTCTGTGCGTAGCCGCGCCTCGAGACTGCCCGATGGACTATTTGGCCCCGCCAAGTGCACCTCGACCGCCAACACGTTCTCGCCACTCTGGAGCAGATTGGGCTCTACATGGAACACGGAGACGTTGTCGCGTTCGTCGATGGGGGTGAACTCGGTCGCCAGGGTTGCCGCGTCAATCGGCCCAGCTGGCATGGCCTCTTGGGCTACCTGTACGCCATTCAGCCACACAACCGCGCCGTCTCTGGCCACTAACTCTAGAGACAGGTTGGTCGCAGTCGCGCCTTCGGGAACGTCGAAGACGGTACGGAACCAGCGGGTGATGGGGCGCACGCCTTGATTGCCCCAGTCTACATAACCGTAATCCCCACGCCTATTACTGACGGGAGCAGATAGGACCGGCCACGTAGAGGCGTCAAATCCAGGCTGTGCCCAAGACGCCATAGGTTCAGAGGTTTGCACGGACCAAGAGGCGTGTCGCGACACCAACGTGCGGATCGCGTCTACGGGCACTCCACGCTCCACCCGAGCGATATCGACCACCTCTTGAGAGGAGGAGACCGTGGTGAAGGTGGCCACATCGGGTCCGAGCTGGGCCAGGGTGGCGGCGTGGCGGCTGGTCCATCCGAAGCGAGAGTGACGCTGCGGTGTGTACATCGATCGCGGAGAGGTGCCGCCCAACCCCTGTACGCCGTACAGCACGCCGTCCAGGTACAAGCGTTCGTAGTCGTGTTCGTGCCCCGACCAAACAAAATCTACGCCCCAAGCCGCGAAGGGCCAGTCCATAATCTTGGTGCCTCCATGAGAACCTGAACTCTGTGGTGCGTGATGAAGGTAGACCAGCTGCCAGGGTGCCGTGCTGATCTCGAGCTCATCGCGAAGCCACTGCGCCTGAACCGAGGTGGGACCGTTGCCGTCGGGCTCTTGATAATCCGAAGACAAGCAAAACAGATCGACTTCGGGCGTATGTACCGCGTAATAGCGCTCATTCCCCGGTAAATCGAAATAGTCCGTATAGACCGATAGACCCTCGCCGAAGACCCAGTCGTGGTTTCCCGTGCAAGCAAGGAAGCGGTTGGCATCGCCGGGCCCCATAAACGCACCGTACAGCGCGCCCACGTTTTGTTCCATATACTCGGGCGTCATGGGAGCGTAGTTGTTGTCTCCCATGGTGATGATGAAATCAGGCTGCCATCCCAGTACCAAGTCTCGCACCGCGTAGGACGAACTATCGCCGGTGCCAAAGTCGCCTATGATCGCCACCCTGAGTCGTCCATCATCAGTGATTTCCCAAGCCTCTTGCACGCCAACAACGCTCGGAGACTGGCCGCTGTCCAAGAGGACGAGGGGGCTACCGCACGCCGCGAGGGCCACGGCGGCACAGACAATACTGGCTAGAGAGCGATGCACGCAGATAAGGTATCACTCCCCGGCCTCACTCGCCGGCTCAGGAGACCTGATGGGCCGCCCAATTCTCGTATGCTTAAGCGCGATCGCACTCCTTGGCTGCGGAGGCAACCAGTGCCCCGTGGACTCGTCCACAGACACAGACACGATCCCCACAACGACAACGTCCACCACCCCCGTGACGACGCCCACCACAAATACGAACACCACACCCCCTACGACCTCAACGCCTGGGCCCTTCTCGAAGCTCAGAATCGTACACGTCGCGCCGGACCTCACGGCCATGGATCTGTACGTCAACGAAGCGGCCATCCCGGTCATGAACGATCTCATCCACGAGGACGGCACTGCTTACACCGATCGCCCGGTGGGAATGTTCCACTTCGACTACAGCTTGGCCGGTTACGACGCCATAAACTCTCTCGTGGAGTTCGACAGCCCGTTGTTCGATCAGCAGTGGCACAGTCACGCCATTGTAGGTGTCGCTGGTGCGTACGAAGTATGGACTTTTGACGACGATAATCGCAATGTCGGCGTGGCTAACATCCGTATCCGCTGGACCCATGCAGCCGTCGGACTCGGCGAGATCGACCTCGTAGAGGAGTTCCGCGGGATCACCGTGGCCTCCGACCTCTCCTACGGCGACTCAGTCGTGGTCACATCCACTGCGGGTCCAACGTCCATTGGGGTAGACCTCGACGACGACGGCTTGGTCGACTGGACCTTCGAGGAGTTCGATCTGGGCACTGACCAGCTCGTCAACATTTACATCACCGACAACGGCGAACCGCTTATCGACCAGAATAAGGCGTTTCTCATCGCCCATCGAGACAACGGCCTTACGCCCCGCCAAGACGTAATTGTGGTGCCGTAGCTACCGCATCACCACCGCTCCTCCGCCTGCACAGACCATGAATAAAAGGAAGATGACCCCGATGGCCGCCATCACGGCTAGGGCGACGCCCGCCACTTTCCACCAGCTGGTCGGGGCATCGCCAATGAAAGTGCCCGTCTGGCCATTCACCAGGAACCGATACACTTTGTCGCCGTATCGATAGGCGCCAATCCAAACCGGCACCAGCACTGGCTTTCCGTCCAGGTCGCTGACCACTGAGGCCAGCTGCAGAGAGAGGGGGCTGTGCTTTTTCTTCAGCGCCCGCTGGTGCCGGAGTCGCATCTCGCCCTGAGCCTTCTGACGGGCCACAGACCGAGTGACTTCAGACAGCTCGCGGGGCGCGTCGAGCCCATCCTCGGAGACCGGCGTCATATCCTCCTCGTTGTACGCCCCCAGCGCAGACAATTCGGCCTGGCGAAGAGACTGTGATGCGGGCACAAGGACCTGCGTAAATACAAGTGTCTCTGCGCCACCGACGGGCCGTTTACCAGAGGCGGAGCTCCCCTTCGCCAGCCCCGTCCAGTGACTCTCTAGACTGCCAGACCAAGCCCACGCGGGCAGCTGGAGCTTCTGAAGCTCCAACTTGGCGTTGCGTAGATCGTTCGGATACCAGAAGGAAGACCCGGCGAAAGTGGCGAAGTGTTCATTCGCTGCGTCGGACGCGACGACGAAGGGCAAAAAAGCTACGGGACTCTCGATGCCTTCCGGCGTGTCGATGTCGACCAACGCATCTGCCCCACAGAACAGGCACTTCGGAATGCGAACACCGGGCTTCGCGGCGACACTTCCGCCGCAGCTCTGACATTGGACTGCTTGAATTTCGCTCATCGAGACACCACCGCGCCAACGCTCAATACGCCCGTTGCAAAAATCGCAGTGGCAACGAAAATCGCCACCACCACGAACACGATACAGCCCACCTTCCAGTAGCTGCGAGGCACGCTGCCCACCACCTCTCCGGTCTGCCCGTTTACCAGCAGTCGAATCGGGCCTTTCGGACCAGGGAAAGCGGAAATCCAGATGGGAAGCAACACCAGGCGGATGACGTCGATCTCGACCGCCGTCTCGCTCTGGAGGTTACTGTGGGTGTCGCCGGGCAAGTGCCCCGAGGCGATGGCCTCCTTCTCGAGACTGGCGAGCTCGGCCGCCGCGGTTCGCTTCGCTTGAGCGTGTTCGATGGTGGGATACTCGGCCTCCAGTCCAGCGGTGAGCGCGGGTGTGTAGGCCAACGCCCGCCCCAGGTCGAAAGGCTCGAGATCGTTGGCCTCGGACTCGGGCAGTCCCTTGCTCGCGCTGACCAAGTGATCGAACCACTTTCGCGCGTGACTACCTTTGAACGGATGCCAGTCGGTCTCGCGAACTTGGCGGGTGCGAACCACCGTCTTGCCGTTGACAGTGGTGGTGTACGTCTCGGTCCGGTGCCAGTAGATGCCCACCCGGGCCGAAAATTGGGTCCGGGCGACCGCGTCGTACACATAAAACGGCACCAAAACTGGTCGGAGTTCGTCGGGGCGGGCCGCCTTGCGAACCATCTCGGGCGCCATCCAACTGTCTTGAAGGTAGGCTTTGAGCAACGCCCCGGCCCGTTCTCTGGGAACGTCGAAGGGCGCAACCTGGTCGACGGGTTCTTGTTCCTCATCGACCTCGACCAACGGACTGTCACAGAACGCACAGCGGGTGCTGAACACATCATCCGGCAGCTCCACCGTCGCACCACATTGCTGACACCTGCGTGCGGCCATTGCCCCTCCGAGGACCTATTGAACGGCGCGCAGGAGCTCACGTCAAGCGCGATGCTTGGCCCGTTTGGAGGTAGCCCAAAGGCGGCTACGGGTGATCGCTGGCCAAGTATTGGCTCGTTCGAGGGAGAATGCCCCGCGGCGGCGCGGTCAAGCGAGCTCAGTGACGTGACGGCCAGCCGCCAGAATTACCGGTTCTTGGCAGCCCCCAACTCAGGTGTCGAGATGGATTTCTCGTCGAGGGCGGCGCGATATAACCGGGGCGAGGCGCAGGCAGCCTAAAACCCCTACGCGATCCGAATCCGGGGCACCTTGCCCTGGATTCAAGGCCTGCCCATCGCCCTACCCCGACCGCGTTGAAAACCATGGCGAGCGAGTCAAAATACTCACGCAGCGGGTCGCGATGAGCCCGAACCCCGCAGATTGCAAATCAACCCCAGGGAACGGTTCGGGGTACGATAGTCTGGTCGTTAACGCAACGCTGCGAGTGCCCAACCAAACGGTTTCTGGTAGCGTCACGTGTTCATGGGAGCGCATATGTCGGGAATAGAAAGACACCCTCGGAATCGCTCAATTTCTGGCCACGGGCTTCGACCCTTGGCACACCCAAGGAGGGGTTCGGTCATGCGCCAAGGACTGTCT
>JAACDH010000638.1 GCA_009936995.1 Rhodobacterales bacterium | reverse complement strand
GCCGCTGCGCTGTCGTCAGGACCGAGTGAGACTTGTTTGTGTCCGCGATAATTGGTGGACTGACGCGCCGTGAGTACGCCCAGGCTGGCCTCGTCAAACAGAAACTGGTCCGAGATGGGTTTGCCAGGTGCGAAACCCGTAGGTCGTTCAAGAGAAAGCAGCGACAGCGCCTGAGTGCCCTGTTCACGGCTCATGGATACGCGCGTGCGATAGCCGACGGGAGAACCGGTACTCAGAGTGCTAGGAATGGAATACCGGGATCGTTTTGCCCCCGCTTCCGCGAATTGCGCGCCGCGGCTTACGCGTTGTTGGGTGGGCGGTGGCTCGATGAAGGTGGGGTGTACTGGCTTTTGCATGGCGCTCTCGCAGGGATCGCCAGCACCATACTGGAAGGGGATGCCGCAGTGGCGCGCGACGTGTACAATGCAACGATTCCCAACTTGGAGCCATGGCCCCTTGCTCGAACTCGCACCCGGAAAGCCGCCCATAATCGAAGGGCGTTGGCAGCTCGTGGCTACCGTCGACGACAGCGGAACGACCTGCGTCTATCTGGCCTGGGACAACGTGGAACAGGCTTGGCGGATGCTGCGAATGATCTCGTTCAAGTATGCGTTTGATTCCCGGGCTCGCGGCCGATTTGCCCGGGAAGTTGCTACCCTAAAGCGACTAAACCATCCCCATATTCTGACGGCTCATGAGGCCGACGTCGACCACGCGCTGCACCCGTACGCCCTCACCGAGGTCGCTGAGGGGGGGTCCCTTCAAGACTGGATCGATGCCAACGGTTTGATGCCGCCATTCTTGGTAATCGACGTAATGTCGCAGATTTGTGGAGCGCTGGCACGAGCCCATCGCGAGGGAGTTTCTCACGGCAACTTGCGCCTGTCCGAGGTGATGGTCGACCTTCGTGGGGCGTGCAAGCTTTTGGGCTTCCGCGGTGGCGGAGAGATGCCCGAGAAGTTGATCGACGTACGGTGCTGTGGCCTGATGCTGTACACCCTGCTCACGGGTCAAACGTGGGATGAGCACACGGCGTCCAAGTATTTAAAGGACCTCCCGGATTCCTTGGTTCGCGCGGTCGAGCAGAGCACCCAGAAGGGGCGGCGTGGGGGATACGCAGATGTGTCAGCCCTCTCACGCGCTCTCGAGGCGGCGGTGCTCGATCTGCCGCTGCCTGACGGCGGTGTGCAGCGTTTGACTGATGCCAAATGCGCTCTTCCGACCGATCCCATGGCGCTGTTCGACCCCGACGTCGAGTTTTTTGACTTGGTGCATTTCGCCCGCAAAGCTGCCGACCCCACGTACGCGCCGTCCATGAAGGAGCTGAGTAGGGCGGCGGTCAAGAAAGAGCCATCCAGCGCTCGAGATGGACTGTCCGACGCCGCCTCCAAGTTCATCATCGAAGGCGGCGGTCGAGGGGAGGTCACCTACGAGGCGCCCTCTCAGGGCAACGCGAACGACAGCGCGTGGACGTCCTGGGTACCCCCCGAGGACGTCGTTCCGTTCGCCGAGCTCGAGGAGCCGCCGATGATCTCTGCGTCCATGGCGCGTCAGTTCATATGGGTTTCGCTCGGCTTGGCGGTCCTAAGCTTATTGGGGGTTTCCGCTTCGGGAACCAAATTGGTGGCCGAGGATCGCGCCGGGGCCGACCAAGCCGCCGCCGAGTTGGTGGCGGTCATCCGCACCGAAGGCGCTGTGGTTTACGCTCTATCCAATGCCGGCGCCGATCGGGCGGTCCTCGAAGCGGGCTACTTCGCATTTAACGATGCCCAAAATGACCGCACCCGCAAGATTGAGGCCGCTCGATTTGCCCGCACGGTCGAGAGTCAGGCAAGGGCCCACGGACTCGACCCCGTAAGCGCGAGTGGCTTAGGCAACGAAGTGACCCGCGGGGTGGGCAACATTCAGCGGTCGTACAATGTGTACACCTCATATCGCGACCAATGGGACCGCACCGCTTCGTCGTTTCCGGCGATTATACCCGCGACGCTGGGCCTGACGTCAGGGCCCGTAGACTAGCTACTGAATGAGCGTTTGTTGCTGTGTAATCATCGTGAACTGCGCCTTGGAATCTCCGATGAGGTTCATTAAAAGGGGCTTGTAGGGGCATTGGACCTTGACGGTGACAGCGTAGTAGCCCATGTCGCGGTCGAAAGCCCAGGAGGCCTTTATATGGTCGTCTTCACACGGAATGGTTGTCACCGAGAGCACCAACCTGGCCTGAGCGACGGCGGCATCTTCGATCACGCTGCCCGTTTCGCCGGGACTGAGGATGGTTGTAGCTCCCACTTTAGCGGCATCCTTTGCGGCGCGCTGGGTGTCGAAGGCGAGGGTGAAGTAGTTACTCAAATCGATGATGGCGATGAGCATCAGGATGAGGATGGGAACTAAGAAGGCGAATTCAATGGCAGCAGAACCGCGGCGGCGGCGAGATTGCTTTCGGCAGAGATTCATCCGGTCCACCTTTGCCATTCCATTAGGGTAATACTTGTGCTGCTGATGTTGATGGAGCCGATAACCATTCCCCACAGCGGATAATACTCTCCGCCGATGGTGCATTGCAAGCTACGACCCGGGGCGGTGCCGATGAAGTTGACTTTGGTGTTGCACCGGTTGGCGCACAGTTCTTCGCCGCCCAAGGCGGTGAGACGTTCAAGCATCGTCTTTGACCCGGTTTTGATGACGCCAGAGATTGCGATGTCCTCTTCGCCGGGGTCGACGATAGAGGCCGCTCGACATCCCTCCATTGCGGCGGTCTTCAGGATGGAACGCTGGTAGGCGAACCAGGAAAAATCCATGATGCCAGAGATGACGACGATAAAAACCGGTAGGGTTATCGCAAACTCGATAGCGTTGGCGCCTCTACGTTTTCGGCGATTCGGTGGCAAGTTAGCCATCGTTTATTGCACCAAAGCCATTGGTAAAGAGCGCCCGATTGCCTGAAACATGGGAATGAGTGCAGACGATGAATTGGTGACGGTGTAGTAGCCCTGACCCTGCGGCATGTCTTCGAGGAACCAGTCGTCAGCGACGAAGCTGACCGTGTACGTGTGAACCCGGCTTTCTTCCCACATCTCTTCTGAAAGCCTTACAGAGCGTCTGCGGACGTTGTTGGCGGACCGCCTGCCTCCACGTACGAGGCTCTCGTACCGCTTTTCCTTGTGTGCTTTCACTTTGGTGCGTCCGTAATACATTTTTTTGCGTTGGGAGTCCTTCGTACCGTAACCGTTGGGGTATCCGTCGGTGAGCAAAATTTGGGCGCCGAACGCGGAGGGATTTTCTTCTTTGGCGAACATCCTGGCGGACATCTCAAGTCCGAGGGACTGGTCCGTCCCGGGCTCGCTGGCGTACTCGCGAGGCATCGTGGGGTAGCAGCCGCCGTCTGGCCATATGAAGTAGTTGCGGTAGTAGTAACCGTAATAGTTATAGTGAAGCCGACACTCACTGCCACCCCGTTGAGCGATGCCGGCGCGACTCATGACGTTCAACTCATTCCATTGGTCCAGCACGCGTTGGTTGGGGTCGTTGGCGATGTCGGCGATGAGCGTGAGCGGCGTAAACTCGTAGGCGTAGGGCCCCGAGAAGACGTTCATACCCACCATGTCCTGGGGGCCATGGCTGTTGGTGAGGAGCTCTGCGAGCTCCAATACAGCCGCCCGAGCATCATCAAAATCTCTTTGACGCCACGAACCCGTGGCGTCGATGGAGAGAACGAGGTGCAACGGACGGCTGGCCGAGATGGCTTCCGCTGATACCGCAAAGTTTTCAAAACCAATCACCGGTGCTAACCAGAAATTCACGGCGTCCGCCCCCCGGCGTTCGACCTTGGCTCTGACAGCGTTGGGGCCATTGTTGGTTCTGCTAAAAGTCTGCCTATCGGGATTCCATACTCCAAAATCAATTTCTGCGAGGGTGGCGGGTTGACCGCCAACGTTGTTTTTGTAGGCGATGAGTTGGGCGACCCGACGTGCTTGAGGCACGCTGCCAGTACCTCGAAGCTCCATCAAAGCGGCTTGGGTAGCAGCATCGACGACGTTTTGGGCTTGTGCCTGCACCAGTCGCATGTAGGTGATGTCTACGGCGAGTGCTCCAAAAGCCATCAACACGGTGGTCATTAGCGCGATGATGATCGCGTAGTTTCCTCGGCGCTCTCGTCGGGCTCCGTGTAGGCGTTGGGTATGCATGGCTGAGACTCCCAGGGTCGCACACATCTACTGCAATTGGCATGCCAAGGACTTGTCAGCGGTTACTGGGGCTTTGATCTGACCATCGGTGGCTTCGCATGAGGATCGTTACTGGTGGCGGGAATTTTAGAATATGGCAAGAAATGCAGAATACGGCAAGAAATGCAGAATACGGCAAGAAATGCAGAATACGGCAAGAAATGCAGAATACGGCATTTCCGGCGAGATTTGTTGCTGGACTACTGGCTGTGCGAGCGCATCAATACTTGGCCGAGATGAACCAGGGCTTCCATCTTTTCGGCGCCACCCGGGAGCTGTGGCAGGGCCAACGCAAACGCGTCGTCCCCCGAGTTTTCTGCCAGATGGGTGAGGCGTTCTTGGTCGCGAACGACGGCGGCTTGCTCGAATAACGCCAGTTGTTGGAGCTTGCCGAGGGCGGACTGCTCGACGGCCGAGGGCTGGCTGCCGAACAGTTCGTCAGGGGGTACTGTGCGGTCGTCGTCGCCGGCCTGGCTGCGGTTGAGCACGAATCCGGCGAAGGGCAGCTCGAGCTCGATGCACTTTCGACGGAAGAAGAGCGCGTCGGTCATGGCTTCGGTAGCGGGGCTGGTGACCAGCACAAACGCGACATCGTCAGGGTCGCGAAGCGCTTGGAGGCCGGCGCTGGCGTTTTTGGTCATGCGTTTAAAGATATCCGCGAATGAGGTGAAGAACTCTTGGAGCTCTTCGTATGTCTCGCGGCCGAAGACCGCAGCGTTCACCCCATTGACCAGGCGGCTGGTGGCGCGTCGAAACAGACCGCGTTTTTCACCGGGCAGAAACAGCTGGAAGATGCGACCATCGAGGAAGTTGGAGAGTCGGCTAGGCCCATACAGGAAGTCGAGGGCGTTGCGCGATGGCGGGGTGTCGAGGACGATGAGGTCGTAGCGCTCTTCACGCAGAAAGCCGTACAGGGCTTCCATCGCCGTGTATTCTTGCATACCGGCGATCATTCGGCTGACTTGCTTGTAGATGCGGTTCTTGGTGAGCCGGGCGGCGAGCTCGGGAGACTCGGCGAAGCGATGGACGAAAGCGTCGGCGACCACACCGGGATCGAGCATCCAGGCTTCGAGGAGGGACGGGTCGGTGATTCCGGCTTTCTTGAGCGTTTCGGCGGGAACCGGGACGGGCCTGGGCAAGTTGCGATCGACACCGAGGGTCTCGGCGAGGCGTTTGGAAGGGTCGACCGTTAGCGCCAGCACCCGACGACCGCTACGCGCAGCTGCGAGGGCGATGGCGGTGGCGGTGGTGGTTTTGCCGACGCCGCCAGAACCTGCACACACGATGACCCGGCGTCCCAAGATGATGTCTTCTGGGGTAAGGCGGCTCATGGGTTGGTCTCCATGGCCAAGGCGATGGCCATGCCCTCGATGAGTTCGAGGCCGGCGAGTGGAAGCTCTGCCACAACTTCGATGGGAAGAGCGGTGCTGTCTCGAAGGCGCTTGAGAGCGGCTTCGCCGGCTGGGACACGCAAGTAGCGGTTCATACCGTACAGCGGTTGGTCGGAGAAGGGGGCCAGCGCGGCGCGCTCGGCTTCGGTGAAGGGGTCGGGCAGCATGCGGTTGAGGAATACGCCACCGACGGGCGTATTTGACGCTTGCAGGCCCTCGGCGAGTTCGAGGCTCTCGGTGACCGGGAGCGTCTCGGGAAGGGTGACGATATAGGCGCCCATGACCTCTGGGTCGTGGAAGTACTTTGCGCCCTCGTTAAGGATCTTGGCGATGGGGCCTGTGGGCATGAGCGAGAGCAGTCGCTGGCGCAGTCCGGTGAGCCCCAGGGTGTGGCCGGTTGCGGGCATGTCGATGATGACCAGATCGAACTCGAACTTTCCGTCTGGCCGGGTGGCCTCGAGCAG